>JBBRUA010000074.1:0-11105 GCA_038248245.1 Pyrinomonadales bacterium
CGATTGTTTTTTTATCCAGTTGCGGCATTTCGAGGAGTGACGGCTTTGCCTGGAATATTAAATTGGGAATAACGTTTATCGAGTAACGAATATTAGACGACTATCTTTTATGGGACTTGTTGAATCTTTGGGTGGCTTTTTTGGTGGGTTTCTTTTTTTCTAGGATTGCGGAGAGGTCGGTGAGTTCTTGTTGGAGTTTATTGCGGAAGGTCTTATAACGTTCATACTCGATATTGGCTTTGACTCTGGAAAGAAATTCCGTTGGGCCGACACTCTTCTCCATTCGGGCTTCGAAAAGGCTGCGATTCCGAATATTAAATAGTGAATCGTGGGAATTGAACCGAAGAAAGTGAAAGAATACTCACGTTCAGCTCATTAGATTTCGCCGTTTAGGATCGTGTGGGGAATCGGGGGAGGTTATGAGATTCTTTTTACGCTGTAGGTGTCGTTTAGGATCTGGCGGACTTGGACTTTGATGTTTAGCTTGCGAGCGGCGGTGTGAATAAGCATGGCTTCAAAGATCATGTTAGGAAGATTAATGACAATTGTTTGGTCGATCTCAAGAACCTTGAGCGGGGCGAGATGGGCTTCGGTTTTACTCTTTTTGCCAATAGCAGCATTATTGCGGCGAAGTATGGTGTAAATTACGTCTACCGAAACTGTGTGGTGATCAGCTAATTCCCGAACAGAGATATGTTTTTCGGAATACTGTCGAATCAATTCGGGGATGTCTATTGATTCCCGGAACGCCTTGGCTAGATCTGAACTTGACGGTCGCTGTGGAATACCGCGTTTCTTTATCTCTAAACAAATTGTGTTTTCCGTAAAGCCATATTGTTGGCCGATCAGAGCAGACGAAAAATTTTGGTCAATATATAGCCGCCGAAGTTCTTCGGTCGGTATTTCTGAAGCTATTCGCATCGGGATCTTTTTCTTCGCCAGATAGCTAACCACATCATACGTTCTCACGCCGAATTTTGCCGCAACATCTGTTAGCGACATTTTTTGTTCGACATAATACTTTTTAAGTTCGCGTAGTACTATTCTAGCCATTTGCTTTATCTCGACGAACTGGCCGCCCGCTAACGCAGGTGGTTCTGACATTATGTTACTAGTTCTCGCCGTTTAGGATCGCTTGGAGCTGTGTAGATTCTAGGATGGCGACGTCGTCGAGGAATTGTTGACGTTCCTCGTCCGTTAGGGGTTCGAGGGTTTTGGTAAAGCTTTCGAGCAGATGCGGCTTTTGGTGTTTTATAATGATGTAGATCCGCTGAACGGCTGCATCGGCTTTGTCCAGATGTTCGGCAATCTCCGCGTTGTGTGCCTGTTCGGCTTGGTACCGCTCGTATTCCTCGGCCAGCATCTTTTCCAAATTGTCGATTATCTGGTCAAATTCGCGCAGCTTTTCATCAACCATCGCCTTATCTGCGGGAGAAACGCTCACGCCACGAGCGAGAGCGTCCTTGATATACACTCGCCATCCCTCACGCGTTTCAATGAAATCGGTCAGATGCGCAAGATTCTTTTTGTATTCGTCCGGCATCTCATACGCATTCTTTTCCATTATCTTTATCCTCCTAGAATCTCCCCTAGTTATTGCTAATAAACGGCACGGGCGGGACTTCGGGTTGGGGTTTTACGACGGAGATCTGGCCTTTGTCGTCTACTTCGTAGATGGTTGAGGTTAGGGGGCTGGGGTAGCGGTCCATTTCTCGTTCCATTTTTGCTTTTTGTTCTATTTGATAATTATCGTCTTCGATATCGGCCCAGGCGTAGAAACGGTGGCGGCTCGGGATGCCGAAACGGAAAGGGGAACCGAGAGTTTGCGAGATCGAATATCGAAACGATGAGATGAGGAGCGAAGTCGAGGCGATCGCGAGACCTTGTTCCGGCCAGATCTCTTTTCGCGGCGTCATTGTGCCGACGATCGCAAGGCCGTCAGCGAGATCGGTGAGATTTTCTACCGCAACGGCAAAAAGTTCGTCCTGGGTTTTTCCCCACGAATCGAGCATTTCTTGATTGATCCAATACAAAAGGCTTTCATTTGGATGGTCGATCACCAAAGCGGACACGACATCTTGGCCGAATGGATAATGGAGTTTGCCCTCGGGGAGCTCTTCGGTGCGAACGTGTTGGAGACGCACTTGATCTTTAATATCGTTCCAGGCGACATCAGGTTGTTCGGCCACAAGTTCCGCGTCCTCGGCCATGTTCAGCATCCCTGAGTATTCCTTAAAGATCGCGTCCTTGAGATCTTCGATAGTTTTGCCCGTTGTCGAATATCGGGCGTAAAGATCCCGCAGCGGAACCTTTATGCGAACATTATCCTGTTTATTACCAACGAAAAAACGATCTCCGTCGCCCGGCTCGAGCGGACGGACGATGTAATGAGGATAGATCTCCTGAACCGCCGCGATCGCCCGGTCGCGAAATACCATCTTTTCTTCCAGATCGAGAGTCGCCCAAACTTTTTGATAATTGATCATAGGATGTAGAGGTAGTCAGTAGCTGATATTCAGCGACTCTCGGCCATGGATCTTGTCCTGCGATATAAAGATCGCTTTGCTATTTGCCTGCATTTTTTTGGAAATTATAAACAACTGAGTGCGGAACGTCAATGGATTTGAGGATCTTTCGATTCGACGGAACTGACCGCCCGCTATCGGCATAAAAAAAGGCCGTCTGGGAATGTGGATCCCGGACGGCCTGACTGGTCTTATTGAACGAATGATCCGCGAGTGTTTATTTATTCGCGGGTGTTTTCTGACGATTAGCGGTCGACTTGGGCTTCATGGCGTCGAGGGCGAGGGCTTTGGCCTGGGGGAGAAGGCCTATTCCTTTGAGAAGGGTGTCGTCGTATTCGTTGAAGACCTGGAACGAGGTCTGCGATCCGTAGGCGGCCGTGACGAGTTCGGTGCGGAGCGTGCGGTCGATGAATTCGCGTTCGCTGTCGAGCAGAGAGCCGGACACCTTATATTTGTCGGCAGCGAATATTTTGAAGGTCGCGAACAACTCATTGGTGACAGGGAAGTCGCTCTTCTTGATGTCGTACTCGAAGATCGCCGGCCTATCAACCTTGTAGCTTTCAAAGCCTTTTACCTTTCCGCTGACCAGATCGAGAGCAAAGGCAAAGACCGGATTCACTAAACGATTCTGTGTTCGGGCACGTTCGTTGGTGATCGTTTTAGGTTTGATCTCGACATCCGGATTAATTCCGCCACCGCTGTAAACCGCACGTCCGCCGTCCGTCTTACTTTCGGCACCGCGAGGCCGAGGTTCACGATTCTCTTCATCGCGGAAGCTGCCGCCGTCGTTGTAGTAATTATAAAGATCGCCGTTCGAATAATCGCGTTGGATAAGGCGGCCGGACGGCGTCTCGTACTTGGCGATCGTCAAAAGCAGCATCGAGCCGTAGTCTAGTTGAAATGGATTCTGCACAAGGCCTTTGCCGAAGGTACTCTCGCCGGCGATCAAAGCCCGGTCGTGATCCTGCAAGGCACCGGCAAGGATCTCGGATGCAGACGCGGTATTTCGATTTACCAAAATAACCACCGGCGAGCGGTCGGGCGATTTATTCTCTGCCGGATACGGCTCGGTAACGCCTTGGATTCGGCCTTTCTGCGTGAAGACGGTCTGTCCGTCGGAAAGAAATGTGTTCGCGACATTATACGCCTGGCCAACGAGGCCGCCGCCGTTGTCACGAAGGTCGATAACGAGCTGCTGCATTCCAGCAGCTTTCAGATTTCGCAGGCCTTTCTGAAACTCGGCATTCGTGGTCTGATTAAATCCGCCACGCATCGCCATGTAGCCGACACCGGGCCGGATCATATAGATCTCATTGATCGACGGCTGAGAAACCGAATCGCGAATGATCTCGACCGTTTCGCGCTTACCGGTTGCGAGTCTTTCTACTACGATCTTGGCCGGGGTGCCGCGCGGACCGCGGAGAAAATTTCGGACATCGCTGAACGGTTTGCCGAGCATCGACGTCCCGTTTACCTCGACAATCTTGTCGCCGTACCGCAAACCGGCACGATTCGCCGGAGCCCCGTCGAAGGTGGCTTTGATATATGTCGAAAGAACGTTACCTTTCTCGTCGCTGAGGTCGCCGATCGTTGCTCCGATGCCGTAGTATCGCGAACTCTGATCGGTTCGGAACTGCTCTGCTTCCTTAGCATCGAAATAATTCGAGTGCGGGTCGAGCGTGTGCAGCATCGTGTCGATGGTCGTCTTAAAAACGTCATTGTAATTAAGATTTCTACCGGACACGTGATTTGCCTCGATCACCGCGAGGGCTTCGGCGATGTCGATCTCGATGTCTTCGACGCGAACCGTTTTCTTTGGAGTAGAAACGACAGACTTGTCTCCAAGCTTATTTATATTAGCCCGAGTAGCCGTTGACGGAACTTGTCCGAAACCGGTTGAAACGAGTAAAAATATTGCGGAAACAGAGAAAAGAACGGTAGATCTGTATTTCAAAATTTAATAACCCCCGCGAAGACGTTGAGAAAAGAAGCGTTTGCTCCAAAAATAATAACATCCATTTGAGTAAATTGGTACGGGATTAGTTGCCCGTTAGCTGAACGTCCGTAGAAACAATACGAACTTTTCTCACGTAAGGTTTTGCGTTACACTTTGGTGAACTCACGTGCCGTTCGAAAGGTGTGATCACTAAATTCATCAATGTCGAAACTACTTCAAGTCAGCGATCTACAAACGCATTTCCCGACACGCGCCGGACTTGTGCGTGCGGTCGATGGCGTTAGTTTTGAGATCGGTGAGGGCGAACTACTAGGCCTCGTCGGTGAGTCAGGTTGCGGTAAATCGATCACCGCACTTTCGATCATGCGTTTGATCTCATCGCCAGGAAAGATTGTTGGCGGGTCGATCAAATTTAAGGGCGAGCAATTGACCACAGCGTCAAGCGAACGTCTGCGAGAGATCCGCGGGAATGACATCGCGATGATCTTTCAAGATCCGATGACCTCGCTCAATCCTGTTTATACTGTCGGCGAGCAGATCGCCGAGGCGCTCAGGCTGCATAGGAAGCTCGACAAGAAGAAGGCCTGGGAAGCCTCGATCCAGGCGATGCGGGAAGTGTCGATTCCTTCGCCCGAGCGCCGCGTTAACGACTATCCGCATCAGCTTTCCGGCGGTATGCGTCAGCGCGTGATGATCGCCATGGCTCTCGCATGCGATCCCGAACTCCTGATCGCCGACGAACCGACCACCGCTCTTGATGTGACGATCCAGGCTCAGATACTTGAACTTTTGGATGAACTCCGCAAAACGCGAAAACTCGCAATACTCCTTATTACTCATGATCTTGGAGTTGTTGCGGAGGTCGCCGACCGAGTGTGCGTGATGTACACGGGCAAGATCGTCGAAGAGTCCGGTGTCGAGGAAATATTCGCGTATCCGAAACATCCATATACAAAAGGCCTGATCCGCAGCGTGCCGAAGTTGACTGAGATCGGAGCGACGAAAACTGCTCGGCTTCAAACCATCGATGGAACTGTTCCGAGCCCGACCGATCTTCCGAAAGGCTGCCATTTCGCTCCGCGATGCGAATTTCGGCTCGAAATGTGCACGAAAGGCACCATTCCGCTTTTGGAATTGAAGGATGATGTTAAGGTTCGTTGCGTTCTTTTTGATGATAAACGCAAATTTGAGATCGGGAAGGAGCGGACGTTTGCGGCGAACATTGGATAAATGGCGACAGTGATAGCACAAACAGAATCGGAGCGACTTGTCAGAGTTAAGGATCTCGTCAAGCATTTTCCGGTGGAGAACAGCGATGATGTTGTTCAGGCGGTAGATGGCATTTCGTTCGATATTATCGCGGGAGAGACGCTTGGCCTGGTTGGTGAATCCGGGTGCGGCAAGTCGACCATTGGCCGGTGCCTGCTTCGCCTGCACGAACCGACGAGCGGGGAAGTATGGTTCGAGGGCAAGAACATTATTGGTCTTGCAAACAACGAAATGCAGGGATTGCGCCGCGAGATGCAGATCATTTTTCAAGATCCTTACGCCAGTTTGAATCCGCGTCTTAGTATCCGCTCGATCATCTCCGAACCTCTAAAAATACATAAGATCGGCGACAAACGCTCGCAAAATGAACGCGTCGCAGATCTTTTGCAGAAGGTCGGCCTTGATCCGAAATACGCCGACCGTTATCCCCATGAGTTCTCAGGCGGGCAACGGCAGAGGATAGGGATCGCCAGAGCGTTGGCACTAAATCCGAAACTGATCATCTGCGATGAGCCTGTTTCGGCGCTCGATGTATCTGTTCAGGCTCAGGTCGTGAATTTGTTGCAGGATCTGCAAGACGAATTCGGCCTCACGTATCTATTCATTTCTCATGGGTTGGCGGTCGTCGAACATATCTCGGACCGCGTGGCGGTAATGTACCTCGGCAAGATAGTCGAGATCTGCGATGCGGCCGAACTCTACGAAATGCCGCTGCATCCTTACACGAAAGCCCTGCTCTCAGCCATTCCGATCCCTGATCCAAAGCACAAGCGCGAACGCATCGTACTCACCGGCGACGTTCCGACACCGATAAATCCTCCTTCGGGCTGCCGCTTTCGAACCAGATGCCCGATCGCCATCGATAAATGTGCAAGTATCGACCCACCGCTGCAAGAGATCGCACCCGGCCATTTCGCAGCCTGCATTCGCGTTGACGGCTACGTTTCATAAGCAGAACCCACCGAAAAGTGAAACATCGGCCATTTTACGGTCGTAATCAGTCCAGAATTAACCAATTTCAACCTAAGCGAGGGAAAATATGAATCGATTAGCCGGAATAATTGTTGCAGCAATAGGTTTTGTCGTGGCCGTTCTCAGCATTCTTAAAGTGGTTCCCGGTTTAACGGGAACGGGTGTCGTGATGATCCTATTTGGCGGGTTGATCATCGGGCTGAGCTTTATCAGTAAGCCGGAATCTGAGGGTGCAGAAAGAATGTCAACGCCTTCGACGCTCGGCAATATATTTATCTCGCCGAGTGACGTATTTAGGAATCTTCGGCGTCACCCGCGTTGGTTGGTTGCGATGCTCGTGATGTCGATTCTTTCTGCGACATACTCTAACGTTTTCATGAACCAACTAACCGCAGAACGCGTCACTAATTTCTCCATCGATAAGACATTGGAAATTCAGTGGATGAATGACGATGCACGCAAGGGTATCGAAGCCGGCCGGGCCAACGCTATTGCAGACGCGAAAAGTCCGATCATTCGAGCGGGACAGGCCGTGACAAGTTTTGCGGGTTCGGTATTTGGATATGCATTACTTGCGGGTATCTTTATGCTTTTTGCTTTGGCAATGGGCGGAAAGCTAAATTTCTGGCAGGCATTTTCAGCGGTTATCTATGCTGTATTTCCGCTTAGTATAATCAGGTTCGTCCTCAACACGACCGTTCTCTTTCTTAAGGACCCGTCCGACATTCATCCGGTGCTCGGGCAACAATCGCTAATCCAGGACAATTTAAGCTTTCTTGTGATCCCGTCAGAGCATCCTGTGATATTTACATTGCTTGGCTCGCTGAGTTTGTTGCTTTTTTATTGGATATGGATGAATGCAACAGGGTTGAAGAATGCGGGCGAACGGGTTTCGGGATCTATCGCGTGGACCGCAACCCTGACAATGTACGCTGTACTGCTTTGCCTAGGCGTCATCATGGCGTTTCTATTTCCGGGTTTTATTAGCTAGCAGCTACTCGTAGCGTAAGGATTCGATCGGATCCAGTCGGGCTGCTTTCCAGGCGGGCCAAATACCGAAGATGACTCCGATACCGACACTGGCGAAGAATCCGCCGACGGGAGCCCACCAGGGAACGTATGAAGGAAAGACAAGGCTGATCAAAAGGGTGAGAACCCAACCGATAGCGAGCCCGACCAAGCCGCCGAATCCCGTGAGCGTTCCTGCTTCGATCAAGAATTGAAGCAGGATATCACTTTTCTTTGCGCCGACAGCTTTTCGTATGCCGATCTCACGCGTTCTTTCGGTTACGGAAACGAGCATGATGTTCATTACGCCGATTCCGCCGATCATCAGGCCGATTGATGATATGACAACCATTGCAAGGGCTACGCCTGCGGTGATTGATTTAAACTGATCGATAATACTGTCTGCCGTTGCCGTCGAAAAGTTATTCTTATCCCCGTACTTTACTTGGCGCCGGACCCGAAGCAAATCCTCTATCTGGTCGCGAGCTTCCTGCAAGCGGCCTTCGCGGGCGATTGCCAAAATGAATATGTCGTCGGCATTCGGCTTGATCCGAAGTGCAGCATGAAACGGGAGGAAGATGGTATTACTTTCATCGTTGTTGCCGCCGCCGCCGCCAAAAAGCTGTTCCTTTTTCTGAAGCTGACCGATAATGAGAAACTCACGGCCATTTATCTCAAGCGTCTGGCCGATCGGCGACTGATACGGGAAAAACGTATCTTTGACTGTATCTCCGATCAGGCAAACGTCTCGCCTCGCGTCGCTTTCCGACTGAGTAAACCACCGTCCTTCGATAAGAATTTGCGTGCCGGACTTCTCTATCTCCGGTAGAGTTCCGCTCAGCTGGATATTCTGCGTCTGTTTTCCTTTGGCAGAAACGACAGTCCTATTGCCAAAAAATCCACTTGATACATTAAGAAAGGGAACTGACGTTTCGACCTCTGAAAGCTGCCGTAAAGCAAGTGCGTCATCGAGCGTCAGATCAGGGCGCATCCGTTCCTCACGCGATCGCCGGCCGAAATTAAGACCGATCTCTTGCTTATAGATGAATATGGAGCGAGTGCCGAAAGCTTTTACCTGCTTTTCTACTGCCAAACCGATTCCGCTGATAATTGAGGAGATAAGCATGACAGTGATCACTCCCACGACCACTCCGATAATGGTCAGGAACGAGCGTAGTTTATTTCCCCGGAGCGTATCCAGAGCCATCTTGAGGTTTTCGTAAAATGGGCCTGTAAGAAACTTCATGCTAATCTGCCCTCAAGGCTTCTATCGGGTCAAGCTGTGCAGCTTTCCAAGCGGGAAATAGGCCGGCCATAATCCCGACTATTGCAGAAACACCGATCGCAATAACCGCCGACCACCAGGGAATCCGCGTCGGGAACACAAATGCAGTAATTATCTGCCCAATGATCAGAGCAAGGATGAGGCCGATCAATCCGCCGATCGCTGAGAGCATTCCGGATTCGATCAGGAACTGTTTGAGAATATCCGACTGCCTCGCCCCTAAAGATTTACGAATACCGATCTCTTTCGTACGTTCCGTAACGGCAACGAGCATAATGTTCATGATGACGATGGCACCGACCACGAGGGCGATCGCCGGGACGATGAGAATTACGATCGAGATGGTACCAAATAAACTATCCCGCAAACCGCTGATCGCGTCGGGAGTCACGATACCGAAGTTATCCTTTTCTCCCGAGGGCACTTTGCGCTTTATCCGCATTAGTGTTCGAACTTCGTCAACGGCATCCGCAGTCTTAACGCCGGTTCTCGGAACGGCGATAAAGTACGGGGCACGCTGACGCCTGAGCCCTCCAAAATTTGCGGCAAACGTCTGAATCGGGACCTGAATGAAATTATCCTGGGGAAAACCAAAAACCGTCCCTTTTGCCGTCTGAATCCCAACTACTTTGTACGGAATACCTCGTATCGATATTTCTCCACCAAGAGCGTCGCCCTGTGGAAAAAGATTGTTCGCAATGTCCTTGCCTATGTAAGCGACCCTCATTGAATTCTCGTTCTCGATGTTAGTAAAATAGCGACCATCTGCGATGTCAAGATTCTCGATGTCGCGGATCACGGGTTCCGCACCGGTGATTGAGACATCCTCCAATATTTGCGAGTCGCGACGCACCGCTGCGGACGTATTGCCGGCCTTCGCACCAATATTGCCGATCAGTTGAGCCCTTTCGCGAATAAACTCGAGTTCGTCAAAGCTCAGTTCAGTGTTCCTGCGTTGAGCGGCCGCGATGGTATCCGTATCTTTGAAATCCTCGAAATTAAACCGCTGTATATTAAACGTATTAGAGCCTATGCCGGCGATCTTCTCATCAACATACCCGTTAAAACCTTGGAGCAGAGAAAGGACGACCATGAACGCGGTCATCCCAATGATCATTCCCAGCAGAGTTAGGAACGATCTAAGCTTATGAGCCCAGATAGCGGCGAGGGCGAGTTTAATGGTCTCAGAAATATTCATCCGTTTCGCCGGGCAGGGCTTAATATCGTAATACGTATCTTTCTAAAAAGAGTTTATCAGATTTATCGTTTAAGACGTTTTAGCTGTCAATAACTTGAAAAGCGAAGCTAAATGACAAAAAAGAACAATTGGCACGACGACGGTGGGCAACCAGATGAGCGGAAAGTACATTATTGCGGTGTTCGGTTGATCAAATGCTAACTGTTGCATCGGCGAAGGAAACGAGAGTAGTGCTGTAACAACTACATTCGCTAGCAGTCCAAGAGCGATTACGTTCCAGACTATCAAAATTGGGCGACTCACTTTTTTCGCCCGAAAGGCGACGATACATACGATTGGTGCCGAGATTCCCGACAAGATATCAAAATTGTTTCCCTCGAACGTCATCGAACGGGGAACGAAATTGCTTTGAAATAGCCACAGAAGAACAACCTCGACGGGAATACGAACAATATGAAGAATCGTTAGGGTTCGAAGGGGCAATTTCTCTATGAATGAAGAGCGGAACGCAATAAAAAGAAAGGTAATGAACGCGAATGCGGGAATGATCCCGAAAAGGGCGATTCGCGGTGGAACGCCGGTGGCATCCAAAAAGAAACCGGCTCTTGCTAGGATTGTGGTGAAGATTAGCCAAAAACCTATCGCGAAAACAACGATCTTTGCTCCTAACGTATGCAGAACGCTCCGTTTAATCGCCTGAAATAGAATGCCGACGCAGAGAAATGTTGTCAGGATAAATGTGATCGAGATCGCCGGCGAAAAGGATTCCATCAACGTTTGTTCAATTCGTCCTTTTCGATAAGGCCATCACGGATCGTGATAACACGGTGAGCACGCGCGGCAATATCCGGTTCGTGCGTAACAACAATGATCGTGTTGCCATCTGCGTGC
>JBBRUA010000075.1:0-11050 GCA_038248245.1 Pyrinomonadales bacterium
ACCGGAACGATAAGGCTGTCATCCGCCAGCAGATCACAAGCCCCGTTAGTCGCCGTTGCGATGACCGCTGTCTGGTTGGCCATTGCCTCAAGGATCGCCAGTCCGAAGCTTTCCGAGTGCGACGGCGAGACAAAAATATCCATGGCCGAAAGCAAAGGCGAAAGATCCTCGACCCAGTTCAGCCAGAGGAATCGATCGTCTAGTTCGAAAACCTTCACCAGGCGTTTGAGTTCCCGGCGGAATTTTTGATCGATTGTATTATCCTTGCCCGCGACTACAAATCTGCACTCGGGTAACGTTTTTACTATCTCATTAGCCGCTAGCACAAAATCACGCTGGCCTTTCAAAGGCTTTAGTTCGCCCACGGTGCCAACAAGCGGCGCGTCCATTGGAATGCCGTGCGAGTCGCGAAACGCTCGCCCCAGACGCTCTCGATCACCCGCATCGTGCATCGTCAGGCCGTTTGGGATGATCGTGATCTTGCGTTTAGGAAATATCTTTTCGAGCTGATCGCTTACACCCTGAGAAACAGCTATCGCTGCATCGGCATTACGCAATGCGAACTTATGAAACGGCTTCATTGAGAACAGGACGTGCCGCGTAAGGAAGAATTTCGAGCGTTCGGCGATACGGCAGGCGATGCTGGCGGCCAAATAATCGCGGGCGACGTGAGCGTGGATGATGTCGATGTTCTTGTCTTTTAGAAAACGGCCGATTCGTTTTGCACTGAACATGCCGAATGAATTTCGGATCGAAACATGAAGGAAGTTTTCCGGCGGGATAAAATCGAGCCGGTCCTGCCACTCATTCGATGGCCGAACGGCAATAAATACCTCGTGACCGCGTTTTTGCAGTTCTCGAGAGAGATCGACCAGATGTCTCTCGCCGCCGCCATAAGTTTTAGCCGATGAAACCTGCAATATCCGCATTCGCAAAGCTTACACGGACGGAGCAATAAAAAAAAGGCACGCTTGCAGAACAAGCGTGCCTGAAGTCTTTCCAAATGGAAATATTAGAACTGCAAACGACCCGAGAACTGTACCTGGCGTTCGCGATAAAGCGTGCTGTCCGTACTTGTAACCTGGCCGAACGACGCGTTTGAGGTAAGAACAGTGCCGCTTCGGGTATAAAGCGTGCTGTTTTGCCCAAAAACCTGCGTGCGGTTGGCAACGTTGAATACTTCACCAAGGATCTCAAAGTTGACCGATTCCGTAACACGGAAACGCTTCGAAAGCCGGGCATCGATATTAAACAGTCCCGGCAATCTATAAAAATTGCGGGGGTTAAGCGGGAAACGGTTGTCACCGTTGGTGTTGTTCAAGCTTTGTCCCGACACCGTTCTGTCGAATGGACGGCCCGAGTAGTAAGCAATGATCGGAGCGAACGACCATCCGTTCAAAAGGTAGTTGTAGACCGAAGAATTACTGCCCTTGAAAATTTTAGGAGCATAAACTGCACTGACAACGACCTTGTGACGTGTATCGAAGTTGCTCGGTCCGGCGTCATATGTCCGGTCAAACAAATCGTACGGACTATTAGTTTGCGTAAACGTTGCGGAGTTCTGATTGGTATCCGTCGATTTTGCAAACGTGTAGCTACCCTGTACCTGAAGGCCGTCCGTCATGCGACGGTTTGCCTGGAAAACGAGAGCATTATACTCCGAACTTACCGTGCTCTGGATCTGCGTCATTGCTGACGTTCCCGTCACACGACCGTACAGCGGCAGTGTGAAGGTCTGTCCGGCAGCCGGACCACCAACAACTGAAAAGTTCGTTTGACCTGTCCGTTGATAGTTAAGGTCGACAAATGTCGGAAGGTTTCGTCCAAGACTGCCGATGTAAGAAACAGAAACGACCGTATTTCTCATGATCTGATGCTCGAGGATTACGTCGTACTGGTTAATAAGCGGAGCCTGGAAGTTACGCTGGAAAAACTGAATCGCACCCGAGGCGAAGCTCAGGCTGCTTGCCGGAAGCACAAGCGGATAAATCGGCGAACACGGTGTGGTCGCAGTAGGGACAACCGGGAAACAATTTGTGGTCGTTCCCGGAGCTATCGAAACCTGCGACTGTCCTCCGGCGTTGCCGGTGTTGACGAGAGCATTATAAATTGTCGAGTTCTGGATACGTCCGAAATAGATACCGTATCCACCGCGAAGGCTGGTTTTGCCGTCGCCGAAAAGATCGTAAGCTACACCAATACGCGGTCCAAAGTTATTCTTATCGCTAGGTAGCGAAGACGTTGCTTCGTTGATCGTTCTGCCGTCCTGCGGAATAATGGTCGTGCTCGGCCCAGGCAAGGGAGCATCAGGCATTTTTATGTATTCCCATCGCAAGCCAAGGTTCACGGTCAATCTCGGTGTTACGCGAAAATCATCCTGAGCAAAAAGGTTAATATCCCATGTTCCGAACTTCAGACCAGGAGTTCCTAAACCTTGCTGATAGTTACTCGTGTAGCAACGTCCAACAGTTCGGGTTCCTGTAGCGCAAAGCGTTGCACCCGGCAAACCCGACGTAAACCCAGTATGATCAACGATGAAGTCGTTGATGTTGTTGTACGAATATGAACCGGCTTCGAAACGTAGATTCGCAATGTCGTCCGTAACGCGGTTGATGTCTGCCCCAAATTTGAATGTGTGACGGCCGGAAATGACAGTCATTGTGTCGGCGTACTGCCAACGCTTTTCATCAGGAAACTTCGGTCGTTCAAGGAATGTTGGCGTTCCGAATTCGAGACCGTTCGTCAAGAAAACGCTTGGCGATCGAACTCCTCCAGCCACCGTGCTTGATGTTCTCGGTTCCCCTGGAAGACCGGGTGTGCTGAATTGCGATTCGAAATCGCGACCGTACTGGAAGCGAGCTTCGTTTAGAATATTTGATGTGATGTTCGACTGGAGCCGAGCATTGAGCGAATCAACCTCGACAAAATCATCACCGAAAGTTGCACGTCCTCGCGTATTAACTGCCTGTGTCTGGATACCGTTAGGTGATTTCCAGCGCATACGGTTATAGCTGATAGCGAACGAATTATTCTTGTTAATGATCCAGTCGATCTTTGGGAGGTAGATGGTCTGGTCACCCTTACGAGGAGTTTCGCCCGTCAGGGAATTGATGAAAGAAAGAGCACTGTCGATCTGTGGCGTTGTCAGGCCGCGCGAGGTTAGTAGCGTCCTGTTTACGGTATTCAGGTAATTTGGGTTATTGAAAACCGATAGACCAGGAAAATTACGTTTCTGTTGATCGTAGCTGAAGAAAAAGAACAAACGATCCTTAATGATCGGGCCGCCTACCGCGCCGCCAAACTGCTGGCGAAGGTCGATCGGTTTTGCGTTAACAAGCGTCGAAACGCCGCCGATAAGAACCGACTGGAAAGCACGCGGGTTGCGCGCTCCGTTTCGGTTGTTGCGGTTGTAGTAGAAAAGGTCGCCGTGAAATTCGTTGGAACCGCTCTTTGTGACCGTGTTGATAACGCCACCGGCTGCACGCCCGTATTCTGCGGAGTAGTTCGATCCGTTGATCTGAAACTCACGAACAGAGGCCTGACTAATAACGTAGTTGATACGTGTGCGGCCGCGTTCCTCTGAGAAGAAGGCCTGATTGTTGTCACCGCCATCGACGGTGCTGTTATTAAGCAAACCCGAGATGCCCCGGAAGCTGATCAATCCAAAGTTGCCGTCAGGAACTGTTGATGGTGCGAGCAGTGCAAAGTTCGAAGCACGACGGCCGTTGATCGGCAGTTCATTGATCGATGTCTGGTTAATGCTCGTCGTGTTGCTGTTATCGCTCGTATTTAGAACCGGAGCTTCTGACGTAACCTCGACTTCAGCGACCGCTGAGCCGACCGTTAGCTGTGCATCGATCGATGTCGCTCGTCCGACTTCGACCACAACATTCTCGGCTTTCGACGGAGCGAAGTTGCCTGCCGAAAACTCGACGCGGTAGGTTCCCGGGTTGAGACTCGATACACGATAAGCGCCGTCATCGTTAGCCGTAACCGTCACCTCAGCGTTGGTTCCGATGTTTGTTACTTTGACCGTCGCGTTAGGAACGATTGCTCCTTGCGGATCGGTCACGCGGCCAGTGATACCGCCCGTCACAGTTGACTGAGCGAATGCCTGTCCGGCGCATAAGAGCACCGAAAGGATCATCACTGATAAAAATTTGATTGAATAGTTTTTAGTCATTTTATTTGTTGACTCCATTTTTGGGTATTTCCCCTATCTAAAATTGCTTTCGCTAAGCTGAAAAATCACCATTATTTTGATTTTTGGATTTTTCTTTTGCTTTTCGGATTTATATCTACTAATTAACTGAAAAATTATCGCTAAAGGGCCCGATCGTAAACTTATTAAATGAACCGTAACCTGTTGACTTGCTTGCCTTTTGCACCTCGATCACGTCGTCTCTATAAAAGCGGCGTGACCGACACGTTCGGATAGCTAGGTTGTCACGATTCAGAAAGGCAATTTAAGTACCCCTCGCGAACTACGAAGTCTTCCATGTTGACCCTAAATGGAGGTTAATTTAGTGTTAATTCAATGTAAACTTTTTTAAAAAGCTTAGATAGTGCCTTTTTTCACAAAAAAAGCTTGTGATCTGTAATAATGTATGTTACAAAAGAGACTGCGCATGCACTATGTTTTGGAAATCAAAAACCTAGTGATTACGAAAAATCGAATACTTGACTTTTTTGTAAATGTGCATTAGATTTGTCACGCATTTGGTTGGAGCGATAACTGTCGAGTCAGCCGATGCGTATTACAAGCAGGGTAAAGGGGGGAAATATGGCAGACGTTGAATATTCTACATCATCATACAAAACGCCATTGCACCATCGTATAATTGCAAGCATGCCGGTTTTGGCAAGCTGGGTTGACGCGGAAAGCGGTGAGACGATATCAGTCGAGGGAATGACCGAAAATGTTGGCGAGACCAGCACTCTTGTAAACCTCGAAACGTTGCCGCCGGTCGGTAGCCAGGTCCGTTTGAAAATAATGGAAGACAACAAGGCTATCATCGAAGTTTCAACTCAGGTTATCCGGGTCGAACGCGATCCGAGTAAGCCAATGGCTGCACTTACCGTTTTAGAGAATCTCAAAAAATGGAAGTCAGTCGCCATGACCGCGGCGCAAGCATGGGTTACGAGGCATTGGCAGTTAAATTACGAGGAAGAATGGGTTAACTAATAATTACTCTATTCGTTATCATCCGAAAAGCGGGAAAGTTCAGATCGAACTTTCCCGCTTTTTCTTCTTCACGTCTCCCGCCGCATGCCGCAGATAAATTTATGCGGAAAGCAATAAAAAAGGCGATCCGAAAATCGCCTCTTTCTTCCTGATCGCTCAGTCTGTTAAGGTGCCGGGGTGAAATCAAAATTCACAATGTTCTCGTTCGCCTGTACGGTCCGCGGCGTAAAGGTGTATCGTTTTGAGATCGCGGTGAGGGTATATGTGCCGCCACCTACGAGATTGTCAAACTGATAATAACCTAGCGAACTGGTAACTGCCCCTAAACGTGAATTACCCGCAGCATCCACGAGTGATATGCGAATATTTCCCTGACCCTGACCGAAAGCATTCGTAACACGGCCCGAGATCGAGACGTTTGCCGCAACCGCCGGGGTCGGAGCCTGAACTTGCACCGTTATAGGTGCACCCGTCTTGTAGAATCCGATAGTTGCCGTTGCCGTCTGCGGCGGACGATTCGAATCGAAGCGGAAGTTATACATCGTGCCCCAGCGGATCGCATTGGCGTTCGGGTTCTGGGCGAAGGTTTCCGTTGCCCAGCTCATCGTGCCTCCCGCTTGCGACTGGCTCCAGGCGGCACTGCTGAATCCGGCTCCGCCGAGCGAACCATCCATCGACGATCCGGGATGTTGAGGAGGAGACCTAAAGCCAACATTACTCATAGTAACTCCTGACCCTGCCGGAACGCTAAAGGATTGAATGCCGCGGTCGAGATTCTGGTTAAAGATCGCGTATTCGTAGTGCCAGACACCCGGCGAAGGATTGGTCACTTTATAGGCGACTATTCCCATACCATCGGCGGTATCAGGTCTGAATTCGACCAGCGACGCTCCGGGCCAAGCACTGACGGCCGTTTTGGTACGAACCGTTGCTGCTGCAGGCGAGAAGCTGAAAGGACTGGCAGAGTTGTTTACATTATATCGTCGATACGAGACGTTATTGAACATGTTGCACTGAGTCGGATTGGCCTGGCACCAAACATACTCGTGCGGGGTTACATACTGCGACTCGGCATAGTAAGTCGCTCCTGTATTTTGAGCAGGAACGAGATCCGACATCTCAGTAAGGATGCGATGCGTCGGACCGGTGTGAGTATGGCCGGTGTGACTATTATTCGGAGTGGCAGAATCGCCACGCGGATATGCACCTGTGAAAGGATTGATCCAGGCACGTGAGCCGAGACCGTTGTTACTACCGGCGTTGAGGCTGGCCGAGTATGGATCTGAGCATCCCGATCCGAGTCTTGTTCCGCCGACACCATTGCAACCAAGGCTGCATATATTGTTGGTCAATGCGGTGAAGGCGTGTTTGACACTGGACTGACCGATTTGTTCGAACCGTTCATCATTTGCCGTCCCGCCACTCATCCGGTATAAATTCTGCGGGATAACCGGATGGTTATTGCTCGGGTTCGCGAACCAATCGAGATCAACTGTACCAAAATTGCAAGAGTCCGTGCCGACCGCGAGACCAACCTGCGTACCACTGCTAGTGCCAAATTGCGCCAATCCGGTCAAATCACCAACGACAACATCAGGCCCCGGAACAGTACCCGCATTGGCATCAGCACCGTGTCCGGCCGGTAAAACGTTTGACTCAACTTCGCCGTTGATTACTTTTGTGATCTCAATTGGCGTCAAAGTGGCGGAAACTGAGAAAGCACCGACCACAGTTCCGGTATCCGACGGACGGTTCATCGAGGCGGCAAACTCTTCAGAGATAAGTAAGCGGCCGCCGTTGATGCCGAGGGATCGAGAATTCGAGTCAAAGTCAAAAGTTTGACCCTCGATGTTGAAATACGTGAATCCTGTAAGACCGTCACGCACCGCGAGTTCATACTGCCCTCCCCACTCGAGGCTTTCGAGAACCAGGTTGTCCAGTGATGCTATAAGGTTCGAGGGAAATGCAACCGAGTTTTGCGGAATGATCTTCATCGAGCTCGGGAGTGAACCGCGGAATTCGTCATTGAATACCAATGATTTGAAGAACGCATTCGTTTCGAGCGCGAAGTTCACTGTCGTATTTTGATTGCGGGATTTCGCCCCGTTGAGTTTGCCCAGGTCGATATCCATCGCTGCGTTGCCGTTTGCGACGATCATCTTTTCGAGCGTGCCCGTTTCCCCTTCAGTTCCGGCGGATGTTCGCTGCTCCATCGCAAGCCACGCAACGCCGATCACCAAACAAACCGCTATTAACGACAAAGCGATGCGAAATCTGCCGGATGGCAAAATCTTCTTAATCATTCCTTACTCCTATTGATTTAACTTGATCTCTATTTCCTCGAATAATCAGCAACAACAAATTTTTTAGAGGGAATCTGATTTTATCTCAGCGGTCGGCGCTAAGTCAAGAAAACTTGAGTCTTTGAGAAGTGTGTACGGAGTGAAAAGGTCTAATTTATTCTGAGATTTCTGCGACCTGAACGGTAGTGGGTCACGCGAAGTTGAGCCCGCACGTCTAATGGTTCAAACTAATGCCGGAACCTTGAGTATGAAAAGTGGCTGTAGCGATCAGGAAGTAAAAAAGACGAAGGCTAAACGGAGCATTCCCTTGCCGGTTCTGGGTGCGGTCACCTCCAGGCCGAATGATATCAAACACTCCAAAACCAGCCGCTGGCGGGCGGGCGGGCTGATCGTTCTAAATTTGCTAATGGTCGCCCATATCGTTCAGTGGCTGATAATGGGCCGTACGATCTCGCCGATAGAACCGTCCGAGGCAATGTACACGCTTCAGAACGGAGCGATCAACGCCGGCTTCATTTTTTTCACGCTTGCGATCCTCGCAACGCTCATTTTTGGGAGATTCGTTTGCGGATGGGGTTGCCACATTCTCGCTTTGCAGGATCTTTGTGCCTGGATGCTTAAGAAAATAGGGCTAACTCCGCGCCCGTTCCGGTCGAGGCTTCTGATCTATGTTCCACTCATTGCGGCGCTTTATATGTTCGTATGGCCGACGGTCTTTCGAATCTTCTTTAGCCCCGAGCCGGGACCGCTGATTCCAGGTTTCACCAATCACCTGATCACAAATAATTTTTGGCAAACTTTTCCGACGGTTGCTGTTGCAATCCCTTTTCTGTTCATTTGCGGTTTCATGACCGTATATTTCCTTGGGTCGAAGGGATTTTGCACCTACGGGTGTCCGTACGGTGGCTTTTTCAGTCTGGCGGACAAGGTCGCTCCCGGAAAGATCCGGGTTACCGATGCCTGCAATCAATGCGGCCACTGTACTGCGACATGTACGTCGAATGTTCTGGTCCATGCAGAGGTAAAACAATACGGCATGGTCGTCGATTCCGGCTGTATGAAGTGCATGGATTGCATCAGCGTCTGTCCGAACGACGCTCTCTATTTTGGCTTTGGAAAGCCCGCGGTCGGCGTTCCAAAAACTATCCAAAAAAACTATTCGCTGACGTGGCCGGAGGAGATCCTGGGAGCATTTGTTTTTTTTGCAAGCTTCCTCGCCGTTTGGGAAGTTTACCAGCTCGTCCCGATGCTCATGGCTCTCGGCGTCGCGGGCGTCACTACTTTTCTTTTTCTCCGAACGTTTAAGCTTTTACGTGCAAACAATACTTCTTTCTACCGGTTTAGTCTAAGATCGGATGGGAAATTTCAAACCGCCGGTTGGATATTTTTGGGATTTGCATTGGTATGGATCGGAATAACGGTGCACAGCGGCTGGGTCAGATACAACGAGCGAGCAGGCGGCATCGCTTTTCAGAATTTGCAGATCCCGGAGGAATTAGCGTTGGCTCGCCCCGATCCCGGGCAGTTCCTGAGCCCGAGTGACCGTTCCAACATAGCAGTTGGTAAGAAGCATTTTCGGGCAGCATCGGGCATCGGATTTTTTACGAACAGCGACGCTCTTTCGAAGGTTGCGTGGCTCGAATACCTTTCCGGTGATACTGAGCGATCGATCCAACTACTTGGAGACGCGGCCGAGAAACAGCCGCCGCAGGGCCGGGCTCTATCGCTCTATTACCGCGGAGCGATGCTCAACCGCCTCCGGCGATACGACGAAGCGATGGCGAGCCTCAATCAGGCATTGTCTGAGCGTCCCGACCTGATACTTGCCCGCGAGGAAATAGGCGAATCGCTCTGGCTCACGGGCCGAAAACAAGAAGCGGTTCAGGCCTGGAGCGAAGCCGTTAAGTATAATGGACGGCTGGTGATCGCCAACATGATGCTCGCCGGTGCCGCAGCATCGTCGGGCCGAAATGAAATAGCTTCCGAATTCGAGAAACAGGCTGCCCAATTCTCGCCCAGCGATCCGCTTTTTTACTGGATGGTTGGAATGAGACTACAAAATGTCGGAATGGATGCCCTGGCCGCGAATCAATTCCAAAAAGCGATCCAGCTCGACCCGCGCTTCAAAGCTCGGCTCACTGATTAATGATCAACCAACGAATTGAGCTCGTCGTGCATCAACTAAAAAGATGAAAAAGACCGTTTTAGCTCTAATTTTATTGTGTCTGGTGCAAGCCGTCGTTGCGCAACAAAAACCGCTGACGCAGGCAGAATATGTGAAGATGCTCTACGCTCTGCAGAAAACTCCTGCGTCTAAGGCCGAAATTGTTGAGGCTTTGCGAAAACGCGGCATTGATTTCGTGTTGACCGACGGCCTTCGCGGTCTTACCCGATCAAAAGGAGCCAATGATGACGAACTAAAACGCGCCCTTGAGGAAGCAGATCGACGTCGGCTTGATCCGGTCGCGACCAAACTTCCAAGTACGTCTGAGACGAATCAAATTCTCGAAAAAACCCGCTTCAACACGCGTCAGGCGCTCGGCGACATGCCCGATTTTGTTGTGAAACAATTGATCACCCGTTCGGATGCGTATGCCGGAACAGGTAACTGGAAACCGTACGACAATCTTGTGATCGCGGTCAGCTACAGTACCGAAAAAGGCGAGCTGTATAAGGTCCTGGCGAAAAACGGAGCACCGGTGACCGATTCCGTGACGGCCAATAGCTATAGCGGACTCGACGGTGCGACGTCGGGCGGTGAATTTGTCGAGGATCTGAAAAAAATCTTTGAGCCGACGAGCAAGACAAAATTCGATCTGCTGACAACGGACGTTGTCAGAGGACGGCGAACTGTAGTGTACGAATACGAGATCGCCATAGAAAACAACAAGGATGGCGGAGTTGGCCTCAAAGGCTCGTCGTATCAAACGTCGCCGGCCGGGGAAAAAGGCCGCATTTGGGTCGACCGCGACGATTTTCGAGTCTTAAAGATCGAATACAAACTAACCGATATCGAACCGACGTTTCCCGTTAAAGCCGTGACTAAGTCGATCGATTACGATATGGTCGAGATCGCCGGCGAGAAATATCTGTTGCCGACGCTTTCTGATTTTCGCGGGACCGTCGAGAACGGCAAGCAGCGCTTCGAAAGCCGAAACCTGATCAGATTTAGAAATTATCAGAAATATGGAACCGAGGTCATCATCAGAGACGATGATGTCGAACCGGAGCCGGAACCGAAGAAACCGAATTAGTTAAACGTGTAGTAAGCTCCGGCAGCAGCAACACCGAGCCAGACAAGGCCTTTGCCTAGGAAGAATAAAAACGCAATAATGCCTGCTCGCTTGGTCCACTTACGAGCCGGGCATTTTTGCTTTACATCAGCATCTGCCTTGATTGGTTTCACATTCATCCTATCTTCAAAAATAAGGCTTTCGTTTGCGAAATTCAATGTTTTAGATATAAGTTCATTCAATGCCAAGAAATATATCTAAATTGTTTACCGCATCGGCGTTTTGCCTTATCCTATTTTCTTGGCTTTCCGGTCAAACGGCGCCGCCAA
>JBBRUA010000076.1:0-11047 GCA_038248245.1 Pyrinomonadales bacterium
CCGCCCGTTGCGGTCAACTGCTGCTGCTGTGTCCAGACGGTTCCCGAACGGGTGAAAACGTATGCCGAGCCTTGATCGGTGTTTGCCCCGACATCATCGACAAACGCACCGACGATCGCTGTGTCGCCCGAGATGGCGACGCTCCAGCCAAATCGGTCGCCTACCGCTCCGCCCGTTGCGGTCAACTGCTGCTGCTGTGTCCAGACGGTTCCCGAACGGGTGAAAACGTATGCCGAGCCTTGATTGACGTTTGCACCGACATCATCGAGAGGCGCGCCGACGATCGCCGTGTCGCCCGAGATGGCGACGCTGTGGCCGAAGTTGTCGTTTGCCGCGCCGCCCGTTGCGGTCAACTGCTGCTGCTGTGTCCAGACGGTTCCCGAACGGGTGAAAACGTATGCCGAGCCTTGATCGGTGTTTGCCCCGACATCATCGACAAACGCACCGACGATCGCCGTGTCGCCCGAGATGGCAACGCTGAAGCCGAAGTTGTCGTTTGCCGCGCCGTCGGAGGCGACCAGTTTGGCGGATTGGCCGATGGCGTCGTCGCTCTGGGGTTCGGCGTCATCCTTGTCGCCGCGAGCAGCTCGCATGGCGTCCATCAGGCTGTCGTATTGGCCGTTTTTCTTAAGTTCCGCAACGGCCTTCTCGCCCTCCAGCGATTGCCCGGCGGCGATTACTGTAAAAAATAGGACAACAATGATCTGAGCGACGACAAATTTGGCAATGGTTTTGGTTTGCGACATTGGGCTCCTTGCTCTACTTAAAACTGAGTATTGGTGTGACGCGGAAGATTTTATAATAAACAATCTTCCGCGTCGAATCACTGTAGCAACGGCACATCACGGCGTCGTGTAGACGGTGATGATGTCGGAGTATTGGCCGATGGGTTGGTTTTTTTCGAGATAGATGGCGCGGTATTCGCGTTTCTCGGGGTTGCCGCCGGTGCTTGGGGTGGCGTCGATGAACGGGCTGGTCGTGGGGTCGGCGACAGTTGTCCAAACGGCGGCGCGGCGCATCTGGAACCTGACGGCGCTCTGGCCTTGTTTGTTGAAGACCAGCGAAACGCGGTCGTCGGGCATCGTGCTGCCGCTGATTGCCGGCTTGAGTGTGTCAGGCGTGAGCGAACCCGGGGCCGGATCGGAGATGCCGAGGTCGGCGAGCGATTCGTCGGTGCGGCTGGGATGATTCTTAAAGAAATTGTAAAGCCCTTTGTTACGCGGGATAATGCCGGGTTTGACGCCGAGCAACAGGCCGGGCAACGGCAACAGCGTAATGACGGGATAATCGGCGGCAGGCAAATTGACGTCGCCGTCGGTGACGTTCTCGAAATACGCCGAAAATTCGCCGACATCTTCGTCAAGCTGGTTACGCACTGTTAATAGATGATTATAGACGTCCGCATCATCCGATACCTGTCTGATCTGTTCACTGGTCAGACCATATCGGGCCTGATGCGTCAGGAAGCGATCCTTCCATAATTGAAGAAGTGCGTTGATCTCTACTCGTTTTCTCGGAAAAGCCATAATGTTGCTCCTATGCTCAATGCAGACAGCAATGTCAGCAGCAACCGTCGCGTATTCACCGAAACTTTTTTTTATGACGGTTGCGTAAGAACGTTTGCCATCGGCTCTGTAAATGTTATTTGGTCGAATGCCGGGTCAAAGGAAACTGTTTCGGATACCTGCATTATAGGCCAGAATCCGTAAAAGTCAACACTTATCCGAGTTGCGTCGCCGTCGTCACGACCTCCGTCGGCGTCGTCAAGACCCGCGTCGCCGTCGTCACGACCCGCGTCGCCTCCGTCAAGACCCGCGTCGCCTCCGTCACGACCCGCGTCATCGCCGTCACGACCTCCGTCAGCGTCGTCACGACCCTTGTCACCGTCGTCAAGACCCGCGTCGCCGTCGTCACGACCCGCGTCGCCTCCGTCAAGACCCGCGTCGCCTCCGTCACGACCCTTGTCACCGTCGTCAAGACCCGCGTCGTCGCCGTCACAGCCTTCGTCCGCGTCGTCAAGACCCGCGTCGTCGTCGTCACGACCCGCGTCGCCTCCGTCACGACCTCCGTCAGCGTCGTCACGACCCTCGTCAGCGTCGTCACGACCTTCGCCGGTTTAAAATTCGGAGTCGGAGGTGGAGCGGCTGCGGCGGTAGGGTTTGGCGGGTCGCGGCGGGCGTGGTTATTGACCGGACCGCTGGATCGTGGGTTTGGGGTCGGTTGAGGTGCCGTTGGCGGTGTACGTCAGGACGGTTCCGCCGAACCCGACGGCCCAGCCTTTGTCGCCGTTGAAGATGATGCGTTCGAGGCGGTGGGTGACGCGGGAGTTGACCTCGGCCCAGGTCGTGCCGCCGTTTCGGGTTTGAATGATGGTGCCGTCGTCGCCGACGGCCCACCCTTCGCGTGCGGTTACGAAGTAGACGTCGTTTAAACCCGTCTCAATTCCCGAGTCCTGCGTTCGCCACAAGCGTCCGCCGCCGGTCGTTGCCATGATCGAACCATTCGAGCCGACGGCCCAGCCGAGTTTGTTGCCGTGAAAGAATATCGAGTTTAGTTTCGGGTTCGAGTTACCGAGCAAAGTCGCCTTAGCCCACAGAAGGCCGCTGTCCTCGGTAAATAGGATCGTGCCGCCGGCACCGACGATCCCACCGTTCGCTCCGTCGCTGTATGCACCGCCGAGCAGCAGAAAGTGGTTCGCGGTCTTGCTCTTTTTCCACGTCTTGCCGTCTTCCTGCAGCTTGTAAAAGATGCCGCCTTCGCCGAACGCAGTGCCCAAGCCTTGCTTGTTAAAAAGCATCTTGGTCATACGCTCACGACCCGCGTCTTCAAGTTCGATGCGTTCCCAGGTCTGCCCGCCGTCGGTCGTCTTTCGTAAATATGAGGTCGCGTTCTGACCGCGAGTGAAAATGTTCCGTTCACAGAGCAGCCAGCCGGTATTCTCGTCAGTAAAATGGATCTCGCGGAACGTGTCGGTCGTGAACTTAGGCGTCTGCTTCCACATTGCTCCGCCATCGGTCGTCGTCAGAATGGCACCGTCCGAGCCGACAATAAAACCTTTCGTCGCGGTGACAAACGTCACATCACGGAGCCACGAAAAACTCCCCGTTCGCTGCTTTGCCCAATCCGCATTTGCTGTCTGACAACAAATCAAGAGTAAGATCGCCGTAAAAATTGTGAATGACCTGACCATGCTCTTTGCGAACCGAGAATTATACGACTCTTTTTCTTTCCTTCTAACGTCTAACTTCTCGCTTTTCGCTTCTTCCTAAAACGGACTTCCAAACAAAAGCCGCGCGGCACTGACCTTACCGAGCACATCGAAAACAGTATCGATGCTGAATCCTTTACCTGGAACGAATACCTGATCGCCGGCATTGAGATAAACCATTGCGGCTTTGCCGTTTTCCATGTCGGCGAGACTGACGATCTTTTTGGACAGACGGCCTTCTTGGTTGTAGCTGATGATGACGGCCTTTTTGCGATCGCCGCCTTTCGCGACGCCGCCGGCATCGATTATCGCTTCGTACACGCTGATCTTGCGGTCCATTACGCGAACGCCGGGCGCAGCGACCTTGCCCATCACGCTGTAGCGAATCGACATCGCTTTATCGAGCGTCACGGTAACTTTCGGATCGATGATGTATTCGTCTAGATTTTTCGTTATCTCAGCGGCAACATCCTCGACCGTTCGTCCGGCGACGAGAACGCCTTCACGGATCAGCGGATACGAGATCCGTGCGGTCGGCGGAACGGTAATGCCCGTTTTGCAATAATCTGGACACTGGCCGAAGACCTCGACCGAGATCACATCGCTCGGCCCGAGCCGGTATTCTTTCAGGTAATTCGTGTAATACGGCAAGATCGCTGCTGCCTCCGGCGTATCCAGGATGGGATCGGTCTTCACCGCAACCGTCTCAGGTGTCGGAGTCGGCGACGCGATAACGACCGGGTCGCTCGCCTTTGGAACATCCTGTGCGTACCCGATGGCTCCGGCCGCAAATATTGCCAGCAAAACTATGGCTGATTCTCTGATCGATCTTACTGCTCTCATAACTAATTCTCCGTCGCCCTATAAAACACTCATTGCCGGATCAAATCCAGTTTTTGCTCAACGCCCGCCCTTACCGAACAAGACCGTTTTCACAGTATCAAAAATGATAACGATGTCGAGCGTCAAGCTCTGATTCTTAATGTAATAAAGATCGTATTGCAGCTTTTGAATCGCATCTGCTACCGACGCACCATACGGATACTTGATCTGTGCCCAACCAGTCAATCCCGGTGCAACCAAGTGACGATGATCGTAAAACGAGACCTCGGTCGCGAGCTGCCTGACAAAATGCGGCCTTTCCGGCCGCGGGCCGACGAAGCTCATCTCGCCCTTAATTATATTCCAGAACTGCGGGATCTCATCGACCCTGATCTTTCTAATTATTTTACCAACAAAGGTCGTTCGTTTGTCATTATCGACCGCCCACACCGGCGTCCCGTCGGCCTCGGCGTCGGTTCGCATCGAGCGGAACTTTATAACGTTGAAAATACGTCCATTTTTACCGACACGTTCCTGCTTATAAAATATCGGGCCGCGCGAGGTCATCTTAATCAGCACAGCCGTAACTAACGCGATCGGAAGTGAGATAATTAGGCCGATCAACGCCAACGATCGATGAATGAATTCACGAAAAACGATCTTGAGGCGGGAATCTCTTCGCCTACCCGCGAAGATCAGCCATGACGGTCGCAGCATATCGACGTGGACTTTACCGGTGATGCGTTCAAAGAACGAAGTACACTCCTCGATCGCAACCTCGCCGCGGAGGCTCATCTTCAGCAGAGCTTCCGTCGGAAAGGCGCCGCGGCGTTCGCGGACGGCGATGACGACGCGGTCGATCTTCTCACTGATAATTATCTCTTCTAGCTGGTGAGCCTTACCGAGAATCTCTGAGCGGCCGAGTTTTTCACGCGGCTTTGCGCCATTCTCCGATAAAAAACCAACGATCCGGTAACCGGCGTCCCGCCTTTCCCATACGGCCTCGGCGGTATCAAGTGCGGTCTTCCCGGTGCCGACGACCAATATCTTTTCGCCGATCTCCGGATGTCCGGTGAGCGAGTGGATCGCGACGCGCCAGCCAAGTAAAAGAAGAAGAACCAGCGGAACCGAAATGACGGAAACGCCGCGGCCGATCATGAGCGGCGGTGCAAAATAGAAAAGCAGTGCCAGAAACGCCCACGCGATACCCAATGCCTGAACCAGACGAAGCAAAAGCTCACGCCGGTTGGTCATCACGATATAGTCGTATAGATCGTAGAAATAAAGGTTGATGAGGCAGACTGCCGTTGCCAGTGCGATCTTTAGCCAGCCGTTCCGAACATTCAGTTCATTGACCGAGCCTTCTATTCCGAGCCGCAAGTAAAGAGCGAGAACGATACCGAAATAGATTATCGCGGTGTCGGCCATTATCAGCCAGAACTTTCTCGGACTAAATCGTGCGGCACTCATTTTTTTTGCCCTATGGGCTCACTTGTTCGCTCAATTTGTTGTAGTTGTATTTGCCGTAGTTGTATTGCGACTCATCCATCACTTCTTCACTTTGATTAAGTATGACGCCGAGCATTCTATCTTTCGGTAGCGGTTCGAGAATGCGTTCGAGTGCACCATATTTCGTGCGGTTCGCTCTTACAACGAGAAGAGCTCCATCGGCGTGGTTGATCAGCACGGTCGCATCGGTAAAGATTGCAAGCGGCGGCGCGTCGATGATGATGTAATCGAACATTTCACGAGCCTCAGCCAAAATATCTTTGAATCTTGGCCCTGAGATCAACTCCGCGACGTCGAGTCTCGCTTCTCCGCCGGCGAGCAGGTGCAGGCCCGACGGTTCGAGTTTTACGATCGATTCCTTAAGCGTCGCCTCGCCTGCGAGAATATGCGAAAGGCCCTTCTCTGTCTCGATCCCCAGATAATCGGTCAAACTCGGCATACGCAGATCGCTGTCAATGATAAGACATTTAACGCCGTCCGTTTGAGCGAGCAGCCACGACAGATTTATCGCGGTGACCGATTTGCCTTCGCTCGGATTCACGCTGGCGACGACGATCGATTGTAATTTTTGCTTCTGGCTTTTGTGCAGAACGTGTGTTCGTAAGCTCCGGTATTCTTCGCAGTAGGTCGAATTAGGATGAGTTATAGAAACAAGACGAGGCTCAACGCGCTCGGCGTCAACCTGCCAACTGACAAAGTCAGGCAGCGGTTTCGCAACCGAGCGCGTTGGGCTTTCGGCGTTCAGATTTGCCCCGGCAGTTATTTCCGTATCTAAATCAGGGAGTGCCGTCCCGAAGTTAGAATCCGGCTGCCCTATGAACGCCAAACCTGGATTACCGATAGTGAGGTCCGCTGCGAGCAGTTCCGGCGGCATATTTGCCCTCCGGCCTGCTTTATCGAACGGCACAACGTTAGGCATTGCGGCCATTCCCTCACCATTCGGTGTTTCAGTTCTTTTCTTTTGTAGTGCTTTAAGGATACTCATTACTTTTTCTCAAATGTTCGGACCCAAAATGTTTTTAAGTCACGGCTTAACCGATCTCCAAATGGATCTCGTCGTCGAAATCGTCGAATTTCAGTCCGTTAGGCTTTGAGTGGCCGTTCGGCATCAAGTTGTTGGTGCCCGCCTGAAATGTCTGCTGCACCGGACGCTGATTGTTATTCCACAACTCTTCTCGAGCCTCGGGTCGGAGCACGCCGCCGCCCGCGAAATCAGGTGCCGCCTCGATCGCCGGACGTTTTGCGGTCTCAGGAATAAGGTCGAGATTTTCTGCGACCTCTTCGATGATCTTGCGCCCGATCAGGCGTTCGCCCGCCGCGTACGCTGTGAGCATCGCGTTATCGCAAATATTGTTTATGTTTCGCGGAATCCCTTCCGAACACTGGAAGATAAAATCGACCGCATCGGGCGTGAACACCTTCGGCTGGTCAGAACCGGCGATCAAGAGACGCTCCGTGATATAACGGTCGACCTCCTCGACGTTTGGGAACGAATGCATCGCACATCGCAATGCAACACGCTGTTTGAGCTGGCGAAGATTTGCTTGGTTCAGCTTGTCGCGAAGTTCCTGCTGGCCGGTCAGAACGATCTGCAAATGCTTAGCGTTGTCTGACTCAAAATTGAGCAGAAGCCGAATTTCTTCGAGTACGTAGTCCGAAAGTTCGTGTGCCTCGTCGATGATGATGACCGTTCGCAGCCCGCGGCGGTGGCGTTCCTCGAGAACTCTGCCCATCGTGCTCAAAAGCTCGGCCTTGTTCGTCCAGTCCTTAATCCCAAGCATCTGCGTGACGTGATGGTAGAATTCGTCGATCGACAAACGCGGATTGAATACGTAAGCTGCGAGAACCGACGAATCGAGCCGACGCAAGATCCAACGTAACGCCGTCGTCTTACCTGTTCCAACCTCGCCGGTCAAAACGATCAGGCCTTTGGCATTCTCGAGCCCGTAATAAAGGCTCGCCAAAACTTCGTTATAGCTCGGCGTAAACACGATAAATCGCGGATCCGGCGTCAGCGTAAATGGAATGTCATCTAAACCAAAAAATTCTTTGTACATATCTACCTCGTCTTCTTTTCTAAACTACTTCTGCCTCGGCTCTTGCTTCTGCTTCTGCTCCTGCCTACTTGCTACTTGCTACTTGCTACTAACTACTTCCTTAAGACACCAACCTGTCGAACAACCTCGTTGCCTGCAATATCACGATGATCACGGGAATAATTCCGATCGCAACCACGACACCAGCTGCAAGTTTCAGCCAGCCGGTACGCTTGATCCACTGTTTCTCCGACGCGGAGAGAAGCGGCGGCACAGACGCGAGAACCGGTAAGCCGGTGTAATGTTTCGCATCTTCGATACTTTGAATGCGGAAGAATCTCGGTATCTCAACAATTGCCATCAGGATCAATCCGATGAAAAGCCCTACGCCGGTTCCGATCATCGTCAGCATAAAGCGCTTTGGAGCGACGGGTGATTGTGGAACATTAGCCGGGTCCTGAACGCGAATCGTCTCGCCTTGGGCATTTGTCTCGACCCCAACAACCGTTTCGGCCTCGTTCTTTTTCTTTAGGATCTCGTCGTATGTCTGTTTCGACGACTGATATTGTCCCGTTATGCTTTCAAGCGCGACCTTAACGCCGGGCACCGCGTTGATCCGGGCCTCAAGAGCCGCGACCTCACCGGCGTTAACCCTGAGATCGCCATCCTTCGCACTCAACTGCGTCTCGATCTGACCGATCTGTGCCTGAATGCGTTGATTTTCGAGCTCAAGGTTTTTTCGCTGCAACTCGGTCTTGTTCTTGTTAGTCTTTGAAGCCGAATCGATCTTCCGGTCTGCATTTCGCTTAAGATTATCGAACTCTTCATTAACGCGAAGGATCTCACTCTTTTTGGCAACCACGGCCGGATGCTTTTCCTTGTAAACTTTCAAAAGATTATCCAATTGAGCATTAAGATTTGCACGTGTTTTGGAAAGTTCTATATAAGCCGGTGAATTTTCCGGATCTGAGATTATTCTTGCTGTATCCTGCGAATCTTTTTCGCCGTAATCCTCGATCAGACGCATCTGGCGGTTGTTCGCACCGATCGCGTCGCTCAGACGGCCGCGTTCATTCATCAGCGATTCTTTCTCTTTAGTAATATTGGCTTCCCGGTCGCGAAGCCCGCCGAGTTGTGCGACTAGTCCTTGCTCCGATTCCGGCAACGTCGACACGTTTTGGGTCATGATGTCGAGTCGCTGGCGTTCGAGTACGTCCATCGCGATCTTTTTCTCTTCGAGCTGTTTTTCGAATAGATCTTTGGTCGATTCGGCGATCTCTGTCTGAGTCTGTATCTGCGCGTTAACGTATTTGCTTGCGAGTTCGGCGGTCACATTTCGCGTGGCCTGCGGATCGCGGTCGCGATAGCGGATTCGAAATGCAGCGACCTTTTCGCTACCCGTTTCCTCGAGATCGACCTTGATGCTTTGGTACATCTTCTCGATGATGAGTTCCATCGGCGTACCATTTTTACGTTCCGTCTTGTAGAGATCGTATTTCTGAACCATCGGTTCGAGCGACGAACGGCTGAGGACTTCCTTATTGATCGTTTGCAAACGCTGCGAAAGATCTTCGTTGGTCAACGACTGGACGAGGTTGGATGAAATGGTCGGCGGCTTTACCGTCAGCAGCGAGGTCGATTCGTAAATGCTCGGCAATTTATACACAACATATCCGATTGCTGCCGTCATCGTGATCATCGGAAGAATGATCATCCACTTTTGCCGTTTCACCATGGCGATCATTTCTCCCGCCGTTCTTTGTCTAAATTCAACGCTCATTTTCGTTACCTTTAGCTAACCGTCTGATGAGTTTCCTTCTCATCGTTTCTACCCAAAACCTTTCGGAGTATTACCGCACCGGCAACCAAAACTATGCCGAAGATCAATAATCCGAACGACTCGGGCACCGCCATCAGCATTACATCTAAAATATTAAATGCGATCGTCATAATTCCTTCCTAAAGACTTGCCAGCACCTTTTTCGCGTCTGTGATTTCTTGCTGACTCATTTCGCTCTCACTACGGAGCGAGGTTTCGACCTCACGCCGGGCCGAGACTTTATCGCCCGAATACGCCAGCGCGATTCCCAACCGGACGCGATAACCTGGCGTCGCCGCTTTACCCGATTTTTCGTCAAGCGCTATCGCCTTTCTCATCTGCTGAACCGCCGGTGAATACAAACCTTTTTTGAGATAAACCCAGCCGAGCGTGTCGTAAAATCCGGCGACCGTCTGGTTCTTCGCAACCGAAGCCGTCGCCAACTGCAGAGCTTCGTCCAGATTTCCCTGGTTCTCAACGATCAGCCATGCCAGATTGTTGGCGGCGATCGGCGTTTCCGGTGCGATCTCTAAAGCCCGCCGGTAATGTTTCTCCGCATCAGCACGGTTTCCCCGCGAGTCCTCTAAGATGCCGAGCAATGTGTAAACCGATGCCGAAGGTTTTCGATCGACAACCTTTTGATATTGTGCGATCGCCTCTGGCGTCTGATTCCGCCCCGCGAGCAATGCCGCGAACGAGGAATACGACGGCAAATAGTTTTCATCGAGAGCAATTGACTGAGTCAGTTCAATTTCCTGCGAAGCCGTATTCTTCTCCGCCGAATAAACCTGCGATTTCAAATAATGCAGAGCGGCGAGGACATCGGAGCGTCCGGCGTTGGCCGCGATCAGTTCGTCAACCTTGGTATGCGCCTGCGGCATACGATTCAGGTCGATCGAAATGCTCACGATGCCGCTTATTGCATCAAAATTTGTCGCGTCGACCGCAAGTGCCTTTTCGTAGAATTCAAGCGCCTTCGCGGCATCTTTCTCGCCCGTGTAAACCTTCGCCAGATTTACCATCGCCGGTGACGAAGTCGGCGTCATCGCGAAAACTTTCTCAAGGTCGCCTCGTGACTCGATCAATTTCCCAAGCTCAAGGTACGCCAATCCGCGTGATGTCAACGCCTTGACCTGTAGGTCGTGCAATGCCTGAACGCCCGTGTCCGCATTTGGCGTCGCCGCACTTACTTTATCTAATAATTCTTTTGAACTCTTAAGTGCCAGATCCGACTCACCCGCCGAGAATGCTGCTTGTATTTTGAGCAGTCCGGCTTTCAGAAATGTCGGGTGATAACGTTCGAGATCGGCGATGAAAGCCCGTGCCTGATCGATCTGGCCGATGGCGATCTTTGCCTGTGAAATGTAAAAGAGCGCGTCGCGTTGGCTCGGCTGCTTTTTTAGAATGTTTTCGAGATCCTTTACCGCTTCGTCCGATTTGTTCTCCTGAAGTTTCAACCGTGCCCGCAGCATCAATGCCTCGACATCGTTGTCGTTGATCTTGAAAAGCGCCGTCAGCTGTTCGTTGACCTTCGCGGCATCTTTCTGTTCGAGATAGATCTGGCCCACCCGGTAACGTGCCCGCACGTAATCCGGTGAATCCGTGACGATCTGCTCAAGAACCGCAACTGCCTCGCTCGGACGGCTCGAACCG
>JBBRUA010000077.1:0-10969 GCA_038248245.1 Pyrinomonadales bacterium
AGACGCCCCGGCCCGCGTATGGGCGGTTCTGACGCTGATCCCGCGTGATAACGCTGAGGCCGCGACGACCGCTCAGCGGATCATTGACTCGGTATCGTTCAAGAATTCGTCGGAAACCTGCAAATAGACACGGAAATTCCGAAGCGTTGACAGCCTTATTGAGCGCACGTCGTTCGCCGGGTATTCTGTCCTAACAGAGCTTTATAAAGTCAGGATCAAGGAGAAATTATGGAACGCAAAACCGCAGACGAATACCCGCAGGAATTACTGGATCTTTTTCACGAGTATCAGCACGGCGATATGGACCGGCGGTCGTTCCTGAGCAGCGTCGGCAAATTCGCGGTCGGCGGACTGACGGTTGCTGCCATTTTTCAGGGCTTGACGCCGAACTATGCTTGGGCGCAGACGGTGCCGAAAGATGACAAGACGCTTAAGCTCGGCTACGAAACGGTCGAGTCGCCAAATGGCAACGGCACGATCAAAGGCTACCTCGCCCGTCCCGCGAAGGGCAAAAAATTCCGCACGGTTCTGGTCATCCACGAGAACCGCGGCCTGAATCCGTACATCGAGGATGTCGCCCGCCGTCTCGCCAAGGCCGGCTATATGGCGTTCGCCCCGGACGGCCTGACGTCCGTCGGCGGCTATCCGGGCGATGACGAGAAAGGCGCGGCCGCATTCCGCAAGGTGGACGGCAAAAAAATGACGGAGGATTTCGTCGCCGCCGCTATGTGGCTCAAGAAACGTCCCGATAGCAAAGGTAAACTCGGCGCGGTCGGCTTCTGCTTCGGCGGAGGCATGGTCAATCAACTCGCAGTGCGCCTCGGCAGCGACCTCAATGCCGGCGTTGCCTTCTACGGCCGCCAGGCCGGCGTCGCCGACGTCCCAAAGATCACCGCACCGCTCATGTTCCACTACGCCGGAGAAGACAAAGGCGTCAACGCCGGCATCGAAGCCTACGAAGCCGCCCTCAAAGCCAACAATAAAACCTTCGAAACCTTCACCTACGCCGGCAAACAGCACGGCTTCCACAACGACACCACCCCCAGATTCGACGCCGAATCCGCCAAACTAGCCTGGGAAAGAACGCTGGCGTTCTTTAAGAAGAATTTGAAGTAATTCACAGCGGGAACACGAGAAAATGCTCGTCGCCATTGGCGAAAATTTTCAGTTCCCATATTTTCTGTTCACTTGATAATTACAGTGCTGTAGACTATATTGGATACCGCATTCGCGATTCGCGAATTGCGAATGGCAAATATGTCTACAGTTCTTAAACCTCAGGATGTCGTTGTGCTGCTCAAACTTTGCGGTTACGAGGTAGCGACGCGCCCGCCTTACTCGCGTATCGCCGAAGACCTGGGGATGAGTCGGTCAGAAATAAACGCTTCGGTACAAAGATTAAAGGCCGCAAAGTTGCTAAATCCTAAAGAATTAGGCGAAATGCCGATCCTGGCAGCTACCGAGGAATTCTTAATTCACGCTGTCAAATATGCTTTTCCCGCAAAGCGAGGTCATCTTGAACGCGGAATGCCTACATCGTATGCGGCTGAACCGCTCAGTAAAATAATTGTTTCCGGCGACGACCCGATCCCTGTTTGGCCCGATTCGCTAGGGAAAAGAAAGGGAATGAGCCTGATGCCTTTGTACCGCTCCGTACCGGATGCCGCGCGGCGTGACCCTGTTCTTTACGCCCGTCTTGCGATACTCGATGCGATTCGGGATGGTGGGGCACGGGAACGCAAATTGGCAGAAAAGGAACTGATAAAGAGTTTGAGGAAGGCAGATGGCTGATCCAAATATCGAGATGCTACGCCTCGCTGTGGCGGACCTCGGCGATCTCATCGATGAATTAGTATTCGTCGGCGGGTGTACCACTGGCCTGTTTATTACCGACGAGGCCTCCGCCGAAGTTAGGGCTACCAAAGATGTGGACGCGATCGTCGAAGCGGCTACTTATTCAAAATATATCGATTTTGAAAAACGTCTTGAGAAAGCAGATTTTCAGCGAGACGCGAGTAAAGATGCGCCGATCTGCCGATGGATCAAAGGCGAAACTGTATTCGATGTTTTGCCCGTCGAAGGAAATATTTTGGGGTTCAGTAATTCTTGGTACGTCGGAGCCGTCGCGACAGCGGTATTTTATGAAATTACTCCAGAAGTGAAAATAAGAGTCGTTACGCCGCCATATTTTCTCGCGACAAAGCTCGAAGCATTTGCGGATCGCGGAAAACACGACTTTCTTGGAAGCCGCGACCTAGAGGACATCATTTCCGTCGTCAATGGCCGCGAAGAGCTTATGATCGAGATCAAAAATGCCCCAAACGATGTGCGAGCGTATATTTCGGCTACCGTCACCGAACTCCTTACTCAACGCGGATTTATCGATTCGATACCCGGCCACCTAAATCCGGACCAATCAAGGATCAACATCGTGATAGATCGATTACGACAGATCTCAAATATTTGAAATGCTAATTTGTTTGAGCAACATACACCGAATTGATTGAGGTCGATCCCGTGTAAGGATTCGCAAATTCGACATCGTGACCTGTGGTCGAGCCGAAAACTGATCGGAGGTGGATTGCGAAGTCTTCGCTCTTCGGATCGTTGGACCAAAGAGCGAAGGTGCCGTTGGTGTGTAGCTGATTTTTGATGGCGGTGAGGCCTTCGGTGGTGTAGAGCGATTTGTTTTCGGGGTCGAGGTGGTGTTCGGGTGAGTGGTCGATGTCGAGGAGAATGGCGTCGAATTTTCGGTTTGGGTTATGTGCGTCGAAACCGGTACGGGCCAGTTCGAAAAAATCGCCTTGGCGCAGTTCGCATCGGGCATCCGCGTTTAGGATCTCGCCCATCGGCACGAGGCCGACTTTGTGCCAGTCGATGACGGCCTGAAAAAGATCGATGACGAGCAGATTTTGCACGTTCTTATTTTTCAAGGCTTCCGCCGCAGTAAATCCGAGGCCGAGGCCGCCGATGACGACATCGAGTTCGCCGCTGAGTGGTGCGAGCCCGAGCGTGGCGAGCCGCTGTTCGCTTTCGGTAAAAAGGCTCGACATCAGGTATTCGTCGCCGAGTTTGACCTCAAAAACCTCACGCCCCTGCAAAAGCGGCTCCGGCCTGCGCCGAAGCGTCAGTTCTCCCAGTGGCGTCATCTCAAACCCGAGTTCCTCAACTTTCATCAGCACCATTCTAACAGGCAAAACGAACGATGCCGAAACAAAAACCGCCCCGATTGACGAGGCGGTTTTTTGTTCGAAGACAGAGCATTTTAAAGTCAGATCTTCGGCATTATCAGCATTACCTCCTCGATCTCAGCGAGCGATCTTAATTTTTTGATATCGATGCGACCCGTCACGATCTTGTCTTTATCGCCGGAGATCTCAAGGCCCGCCGCTTTTAATTTGAACAAGACCGACTTCGAGCTTGAGCTCACCTTGACCTGAACGTCGGCCCGGCCGTCCGACACGAATTTTGCTTCGTTCGAGGTCGGTTCGGCATTTCCTTTTTCCAGCCTCGAGATCAATTGATAGATCCAGAATTGGGTCTTTGTGGCGAGAGCAGCGGCACGTTTGTCTTCGAGCGAGATAGGCACGGCCTTCATTTTTAGCAGGAAAACATCAGCTTTACCCGACGATTTGAATTTATAGGCTATCGTTCCCGTCACCCTGACCCGCGTGCCGTTCACGTAGGTCGGAGCAAATTTTGAGAGCATCGCCGCCGACTCTGCCGACTCGCGGAGCAATTTATTGCCCGCGACCGCCTTCGCCGAGGTCACCGTGCCTTCCAGATCGAGCGTGATATCTACCAAAACCTCGCCCTTCGCCTTCGCTGCTTTTGCGGCTTGCGGATAGACCGGCTCAGCAACCGCAACGGCTCGTCCGTTGATCGCAACGTTGTTGTTTCCGCCGTTTGCCGCCCCAGTGCGAAAGTTGGTGACCTCAGAACCGTCGATAATAAAAACATTCTCCGAACCGCTCGAACCGTCGATCTGAAATCCTCCCCCGAGAGATTGAGGCTCAGCGAGGACGCCCGGCGACAGAGCCATCAAACTCGAAAAATTCGTTCCTTTCGGCAAATTCTCGATCTTACTCGAACTGATCGTCGTGCTTATCTGAGTCTGTGACGTATCGACCGAGACACTTGAATCCGAGGTTACGTTGACCACCGCAGAAACAGAACCTGCCGATCCGGAACCCGATCCGTTGCCCGAACCGGAACCGCTTCCCTGTCCGCTGCCTGAACCTGTTCCGTTAGAAAGGCCAAGTTGCGAACGGTTCCTTCCATTGATCGGCAGACTCGACCCACCGCCACCGCCGCCGCCGGGTGTCGATTTTGCAACAGGATTAAAATAGCCGGTCTGGTTTATCCTAGCTACGGATTTGGCATCGACCGTATCTTCTGGCGTCATCCCTTCCGGCCGTGGCGATGGAACAGCGATTTTGGTTGGATCGCCGTTCGGGTTTGAAACACGTTCTTCGGCTGCGACGAATGACGTGAATTTGGTGAGAAGCCCAAATTCGAGGCCGATGTTGGCTATCTCGGCGTCAAGGTCGGCTCCGGCCTTCGCATCTGTCGCCTTGAGCCGCGACATCGAGAGTTCGTCGATGCGGGTGCGTGCCCACAGGGTCGAAAGTGCGTCGTTAGCGGCATCGGCGTCGGGAAAATTAACGTTGATCGAGCGTTCATACGGCTGTCCGGCGAGTTTGCCCTTTAGTTTTATCGTTCCCGCCATGCCTTTCGTATATCGTCCGTGAAGGATCACAGGCTTTGCCGAAAAAAGATCGGTCAGTCGGCCGGGGTAAACATCGGCGACGGGCATTCCGTTCCAGTCGATCGAGATATCGGTGAGCAGCGGCGTGCGAACGCGTTCGTAAAAACGCTTCGCGGCCTTCGAACCGTCGTCTTCGAGCCCGACGTATTCGACTTCGCCTTTGCCCTCGGACGCCATTTTATCGAGCAACGCACGGTTGACCGAACTGCCGATCCCAAAACTGAAAATGCGTGCATTCGGGTGCCGCTGGATCTCGGCGATGATGTCGTCTTCGTTGCCGATGAATGCGTCGGTCATAAAACAAACGATCCGCAGATGGTCGGCCGCATCCGACGGCTCGAGTGCCGCCTTTATCGCCTTCATCATCTCCGTGCCGCCAGCACCGTTGCGACTGGCCAGGAATGCCTGTGCGGTCTCGAGATTCGCCTGCGTCGCCGGCACCGGTTTGTCGAACAATATCGCCGTGTCGCCCGCGAAGGTAATGATATTAAACGTGTCGTCCGGATAGAGGCCGTCGAGTGAAAGCTTCATCGCCTCCTTAGCCTTCTCGATCGGAAATCCGCCCATCGAGCCGGACGTATCGAGAACGAAGACGATCTCCTTGGGCGTTCGGTCTTCGGTCGCAACCTTATCGGGCGGCTGCAGAATGAGCGAGAAAAATCCGCCGCGGCTGTCGCGATGCGTCAAAACGGCGTCCTCGATCCGCTTGCCGGTGACGTCGTATCGCAAAATAAAATCCTTATTTGGGATGGTTTTCTCGTCGCGAAGCGTGACGCGTGACGCACTCGGCGACAGATTTGTCTGGGCGATCGCGTGCGTCGTCGAGCGTATCTCCTCGACCGGCACGCCGGCGTTCAGATTGACCTCGACCGAGATATCGCCGCCATTTCGCGTCGTCGCGATCGGGGGCGAGATCTTCGCCGCGTCCTTTACGCCAGCCGGGTTATAACGCGGCCCGACCGTCATCGGGAACACGAACTCGTAACCGCCGTCCTCATATTTGAGCGTCTCGACATACGTGATCTCGACGATCACCCGCTCGCCGGGCATGATATTCGCGACCGACTGCGTAAATATATTGGTGCGTTCCTGATCGAGCAGGCTCGCCGTGCGGCCCTGCGATTTGGCCGCCTCATACGTGGCACGCGCCTCCTCGCGACGCATTATTTTGCCGCGAACGACCCGTTCGCCGACCGTCATCGTCATCGCATCCACCGCTCCGTTTTGCCCGAGCGGGAAAACATAAACCGCCTCGATCGCTTCGCCGTAGGAATTCTCAAACTCCTGCCGAACGCTAACGCGGGAAATAAAACCGCTGATATCTACCTTGACCGCCGTACTTTTCAGCGGACAAGCACCAAGCTCAGAACCCTGTTTGCCGACAGCGTAGAGCGAACCCTCCGTCGTCTGCTGTGCCATCATCGACACCGCAGAGCACACGAATACTACAAGCAAAATCACAACTTTGCGCATACAAAACTCCTCTAACGTTTACAATTTTTAATTCAGGAAAAGATCCGCGGCTCTTTTGCAGGTTGGATACCGGAGTCAACGGAAAGGTTGGTTCGACCCCAAAAAAATTATAGCTTTATAAAAAAGAGGAGCATTGAAATTGTATTCTGCCTTGTAAAGTCGATCCGAAGGAATGGCCGAAAATCACAGGCTTGCCTTATAGCTCGCCGCATGAGCGTCGTCGCGTTTTGGGAAATCGAGCAGTGTGCCGATTATCCCAAGTGCCGAGAATACGAAGAAAAGGTGAAAATCGAACGCAAACGCCAGCATCAGTCCGAGCAGTGAACTGACCTCCGCGAGGGCACATCCGACGATCGTCGCCGTCTGGACAAGTGCGACCTTTTGCTCCGCGACCGCCAGAGCCAAAAATTTCTTTTTAAGTACGAAGGACGCGATCAACGTTATGATCGAAATGCCAGCCGCAACCAGCACGACCGGCGGACTGCTTCCCAGAAGTGGCCCGCTGACGTCGAACCGGAAAAGTTCCGGTTTCACGACAAAGATCACAAAAACAAACATGATCTGCGACATCAATATCGCAAACCAAAGTATCATCATCGTCTTGTAGCTCTGCTCAGGATTTAATTTATCGTTTTCCATATGAAGGTTTCGAGTTGAATTCTTTTCAAGATAAACAAGACTATTCAGTCGCGTCAAGTTCTTCTTCTAAGAGCTGCCGTTCGTAGAGATCGGCGTAGTCGCCGTCTTGTTTTAGTAGTTCTTCGTGCGTGCCGCGCTCGATGATCTGGCCGTCGGCGAGGACGCAGATGAGGTCGGCGTCGCGGATGGTCGAGATGCGGTGCGAGACGATGATCGTCGTGCGTCCGTCGCGAACGCCGCGTAGATTTCGAAGGATCGTCTCTTCCGTATATGTGTCCACGGCGGACAAGGAATCGTCGAGGATCAAAATGCGTGGATCACGCATCACCGCCCGAGCGATCGCCGTTCGCTGCTTTTGCCCGCCGGAGAGCGTAATGCCGCGTTCGCCGACCAATTGCTCGTAACCGCCCGGAAATCCATCGATGTCGTCGGCAAGACCGGCGATAACTGCGGCCCGCTCGACCGACATTTCACCGCTGAGACGCTGAGACGCAGAGAAAGAATTAACTGCGGATGAACGCAGATCAACACCGATATCTTGCTCCTTTCCGTTTGTATTCTCTGCGTCTCTGCGTCTCTGCGGTTCAAACACTTCCACGCCGAAAGCGATATTCGACGCCAGCGTGTCGCTGAAAAGAAACGTTTCCTGCGGAACAAATCCGATTGCGCGGCGGAGTTGTTCGAGCGGGTATTCGCGAACCGGAATACCATCGACCAAAACGCTACCGTCCGGTGCGTCGAGCAAACGCGGGATCAGGCTGACGAGCGTCGATTTGCCGCTGCCGGTTTTGCCGACGAGGGCGACGGTCTTTCCCTGTTCGATGACGAGATCAATGTTTTGGAGAACGGGTTTGCCGTCATATTCAAAATTCAGGTTTCTAAACTCGATCTTGCCCTTGATATTCGACTTTTCCACGACGTCCGGTTCATCACGGATCGCCGGAACGGCCTCGAGTATCGCGTTAAAGCGTTTTAGCGAAGCGGTGCCGCGTTGGTAGAGATTCACGACGTAGCCGAGTGCGATCAGGTACCAGATCATCCGCTGAAGATAAAGAATGAACGCCGTAAAATCACCGGCAGTGATCTCGCCGCGAACCGCCATCGGCACGCCGACCGCGACGATGATCACAAAGCCGAGGCCGATGAAAAAGTAAAGCAGCGGGCGCATCGCGGCCGAATATTTGACGAGCCTTAGGTTTTGAGTGGCGTACTCGCGGTTGAGCTTTTGAAATTCCTCGATCTCAGAATCTTCTTGCGCGTACGCACGGATCACGCGGACGCCGGTCAGATTTTCCTGCGTTCTTGCGGTGATATCGGAGAAAAATCCCTGTATTTTCTCGAACCGCGTGTGTATCTGAGCTCCCAGATATTTTACCGTCAGGCTCACGAGCGGCATCGGGATCAGCAGAAGCAGCGTCAGCTTGACCGAAATGTTCATCATTATCGGCAGCGAGATCGCAAAGGCAAAAACAGCCTGAAAGCTGTATAAGATCATCGGCCCGACGATCTGACGGATCGCACTGAGGTCGTTCGTCGCCCGTGCCATCAGGTCGCCGACGCGATTTGCCTGAAAGTATTCGAGCGGCTGATCGACCAGCGTCGCGTAAAAATCACGCCGCATGTCGAACTCAATATGCCGCGAAGTATTTATCAGCAAACGGCGTTGCAAAAACAAAAAAATACCGCTCGCGAAACTAATGCCGAGTATCACCAGCGGGTAGTAAATGATCTTTTCACGCGTGATGCTCACGCTCAGGTCATCGATCGCCCGGCCGACCATTATCGGTATGAACAGCCCGAACGACATCGAACACAGGATAAAAAATATCCCGCCGATGATCGACCATTTGTACGGCCTAAAATAAACCGCAAATTTTCGTAGCTGTTCCATTAGTTTTTCACCACAGAGGACACCGAGAGCACAGAGAGGAAATTTTTAGGAACCAGCATCGACCTTCCAATTTCAATGCCGTCATCTCCAACCTCTGTGACCTCCGTGTCCTCTGTGGTTAAATCCTTGTATAGGTCGAAAGCCCCGTCGCGATGTGTTTTCCGTCCTCGTTCACGACGTCAGCCGAGACTGTGAAGATGCGTTTTCCCGCACGCACGATCTTTGCCGTGCAGGTAAATGTTCCGGTCAGGTGCGGCCTTAGATAATGAATGGTCAGGTCGATCGTCGCGGTGGCCTCGTGGATCGGCAGACGCGTGCGGACCGCAAATGCCATCGTCGTGTCGATCAGGGTCGCCGTCACACCGCCGTGCAGAACACCGCTCGGCTGTCGCAGGTCGTCACGCATTTCGATACTGATGACGGCTTCGTCGAGCCGAAGATCGACGAGTTTCATCCCGATCAGTTTTGCGAACGACAGATTGTGCAAAGCATTCTCCGCAAATGCCCGCTGCTCGGCGGTCGGTTCGGTCGTATTTAATCCTTTCTCGCTCATCTGTTTATTTTGGTGCGTCCGTCCGTTTAAAACCTTCGGGAACCTTAAAAAGGCTATCGTCCGCCTCGAGTTTCAGGTCTTTGAACTCCACCGAGAACATTATCGACCGCCCGTCTCCGTCCACCGCAAAAAACTCCTGTTTTACAAGCATTCCAAGCGATTCATCGAAGTAAATAAATGTCTCGCTTTTGCCTCCCTCAGCCGGATTTACGCGGTATTTTGTCTGTCCATTCTGCGTTTCGATCTTTTCGAATTTCGCCGCTTCCGAGCCGCCGAGAAAGCCTCGCGTAAGCTGATCGGCCGGATTCAAACTGCCCACATCGCCGGTGCCGCTCGGCAATTCGTAATAGCTTTTCGTCTTATATAATACGACAACATCGCGGTCGCTATGCACCCTCGACATCTGATTCTCGCCGCCCCGGTCAAAGTCGATCCGCGTCTTATCTCCATTTCTCGCAACAAAATAAACGGTCGTCACGCTGCCCGACGTCTGCACTATTTCGCCTGAATAAATTTGAGGTTCGCGGATCGAGAACGGGAATGCACCGCGTTCGCCATCGATCGCCGGAAACTCTTTGTTTGTGTTCGGTTGCGACGATCCACAGGCCTGCAGGATCGGAATGATGAGAACGAAAAGCAGGAATGTACGACGCAGGTTTGACAAGAACATTTGAGTGTATAAATTTTAACATGCGTGGAAATGAACAACAACGACACTAATCTACGGCGATGGCAGCGTAAATTTTTGGCCGGGGCGGCGCTGATCGCACCGATCTCGCCGTTTTTGTACATTCAGGGCCAGGTGACGCGGTGGAAGGTCGGCGTTCTCCCCGACGCGGCAGGGGAAAAGCACGGTAAATACGGGACGGGAGAAAACGTCGCCAAGCTTTTCGTCATCGGCGAATCGACCGTCGCCGGACTCGGCGCGAGAACTCACGAATTCGCTCTCGCCGGACAGTTCGCCGAACAGTTGAGCGGCGCTATCGACCGGCCCGTCGAGTGGAAAGTGATAGGCAAAAACGGCGTTACCGCCCGCCGAACCATCGACGAACTCATTCCGCAGATGCCGGACGAAAAATTCGACTATATTCTCGTCGGCCTCGGCGGCAACGACGTGATGCGTCTGTCGAGCCCGCGAAAATGGCGCACCGATATGCTCGAACTGCTCAGCATTCTGCGTGATAACAATCCAGACGCCGTTATCTTCATTACCAACTGCCCGATGATCATTCTGTCGCCGATCATGCCCGAGCCGGTGAAAACGATCCTTTGGAATTTGTCGCGGATGCACGATGCCAATATCAGGGAGTTCACCGCCGGAATGGACCGCGTTTTTTATTATCCGCAGCCGGTCGGTGTCGTCCTCGAAGGCTTTTTCGCCGATGGCATTCATCCGTCCGAACAAGGCTACCGCGATTGGTCCGAGGCCATGATCACATATTTCGCGGCGAACTATAAATGGTAAATGCCGACGAAATTCGAGCGGTTCTCGGCGGTCATCACGAATGGCTGCTCGTTCGCGAGGCCGGCCGCACAGTCCCGCTATTCGCGACTGAGATCGACATCGACGAGGCCGCTGATAAGACCTTGTTCGGGTTTCTCGACGACGGCGGATTCCACTCCTGGCGTTTGAATGAGGCGACCG
>JBBRUA010000078.1:0-10964 GCA_038248245.1 Pyrinomonadales bacterium
CGCCAACCCTAAAATCTCATACCAAATCAAAAAAAGGCTGCCCGATAACTCAGTTATCAGACAGCCTCTTTTTTGTTATAATTTGGGTTTTTATGAAAGCGACGCAAACATCATATCCGCGGAATAAGATCAAGATACTTCTGCTCGAAAATATCTCGGCCGCGGCTGTTGAGGAGCTTGAGGGCAGCGGTTATCTGGAGATCGAGAAGATCAACGGTGCCCTGAGCGAGGAGCAGTTGATCGAGGCGGTTCGGGGCGTGCATTTGATCGGGATACGTTCAAAAACGCGGATCACTGCGAACGTCATTGAGGCGGCCGATAAACTACTCGCGATCGGGGCGTTTTGCATCGGCGTTAATCAGGTCGATCTGAAGGCGGCGACCGAGAAAGGCGTTGCTGTCTTTAATGCGCCTTATTCCAATACGCGTTCGGTGGCGGAGCTTGTCATCGGACTTTGCGTGATATTGATCCGAAAGATCGTCGATAAGAACGCCGGAGCTCATCGCGGCGAATGGCTGAAGGATGCGAAGGGCAGCTTCGAGCTTCGCGGCAAAACTCTTGGTATAATCGGATACGGTAATATCGGCTCGCAGCTTTCGATCATGGCCGAGGCGATGGGAATGCACGTCATCTACTACGACACAGCGACCAAACTGCCGCACGGCAACGCCAAACAGATCCGCGATCTGCATGAGCTTTTGGAACAATCGAATATCGTCACGGTTCACGTCCCTTCGGATGCGACGACCCGCAATCTGATCAACGAAGACGCGTTCAAACACTTACAAAAGGGAGCGATCTTTCTCAATTACAGCCGCGGCGATGTGGTCGATCTTGATGCTCTGAAAGTTTATATTGAAAACGGCACGATCGCCGGAGCCGCGGTCGATGTTTTTCCTGAGGAACCGGAGAAGAACGGCGATCACTTCACAACTGTATTGCAGAATTTGCCGAACGTCATTCTAACGCCCCACATCGGCGGTTCGACCGAGGAAGCGCAGGCAAACATCGGTCTCGACGTTACCGCCAAACTCATAAAATATCTCGAACTCGGCACCAGCGAAGGCTCGCACACCGTTCCGGCGGTTAGCCTGCCGCCGCAGGAATCCACGCACCGGATATTGCACATTCACCACAATATTCCCGGCGTGCTCGGCGAGATCAACTCAAAGCTATCGACACACGGCATCAACATTACCGGCCAGTATCTGAAAACCAACGACCAGATCGGCTACGTGATACTCGACGTCGATTCCAAAATATCCGCCGAGGCATTCGAGATCTTAAAAGGTATCAACGGAACGATAAAGGCTCGGATGGTGTATTAGTATGAAGATCGTAATTCCAGGCGGTTCGGGACAAGTCGGTATGGCACTTGCCCGGGAGTTCACAAATAGAGGTGACGAAGTAGTTGTTCTGAGCCGAAGCGAGTTCTCCGCCGATTGGCGTGTCGTCAAATGGGACGCGACAACGCTGGGTGACTGGGCCGACGAGATCGATCGAGCGGATGTCGTGATTAATCTCGCCGGACGCAGCGTGAACTGCCGCTACACACCTGAGAACCGTGAGGAAATAATGAATTCACGGGTCGATTCGGCCCGTGTTATCGGTGAAGCGATCGCAAATGCTGGATCGCCCCCAAAGGTTTGGCTGCAATCCAGTACCGCGACGATCTACGCCCATAGTTTTGATCGTGCGAATAACGATGAAACGGGCATCATCGGCGGACACGAACCAGACGCTCCCGACACGTGGAACTTTAGCATCGATGTGGCACGAGCATGGGAAAAGGCAACGAATGAAATCGTAACGCCGCACACACGGAAAGTTTTAATGCGCTCCGCTATGACTATGGGTACTGGGCGTGGCGGTATATTTGACACCATGCTAGGTTTAGTTAGAAAAGGTCTAGGCGGCACAGCGGCGAGCGGACGACAATACATTTCATGGATTCACGAGGACGATTTTATTCGGTCCGTCCGTTGGTTGATAGATCATGACGAATTCAGCTGTCCTGTAAATCTCGCATCACCAGAACCGTTGCCCAATCGTGAATTCATGAAGATCTTCCGTGAATCGTGGGGCACAAAGTTCGGGCCGCCGGCATTCGAATGGCAACTCGCGATAGGTGCCTGGTTGATGGGAACCGAGACCGAATTGATATTGAAAAGCCGCCGTGTCCTGCCAAAGCTGATCACGGATTCGGGTTTCATTTTTCAGTTCCCAAATTGGAAGGACGCATGTGCTGATCTTTGCGAACGGTGGAAACGGGAGAATAGCTGAGATGAAAATTGTTTTGTTGGTGCTTTTGAACTTGGTGCTTTCCATTGGTTGTTACGCTCAATGGATAAAACAATCCGTTGACACGGCAGCGAGTTTTCGCGGGCTGTCGGTCGTCAGCGAAAGGGTAGTCTGGGCAAGTGGAACCGGCGGAACCGTTATCCGAACCATCAATGGCGGAAAGAAATGGGACGTGATTCAAGTGCCCGACGCCGCGAAGCTCGACTTTCGCGACATCGAGGCGTTTGATGCGAATACTGCTTATATCTTGAGCATCGGTAACGGCGAGTCTTCGCGAATTTACAAAACGACGGACGGCGGAGCGACGTGGAAACTGCAATTCAAAAACACCAACGAAAAGGCATTTTTCGACGCGATAGCGTGTTGGGACAAGAAAAACTGCATTGCGATGAGCGATCCGGTTGACAACAAATTTGTCCTTATTAATACGAAAGATGACGGAGCGAATTGGACGGCGATGGATTCATCGAAAATGCCCGCCACCAAGACCGGCGAGGCCGCTTTTGCAGCAAGTGGCACTTGTCTGATCACGCAAGGAAAAAATAAAGTGTTTCTCGTTTCCGGCGGCATGGATGCGCGGGTATTTCGGTTGAATGATCGCGGCAAAACATGGTTAGTCGCAGATACGCCGATGGTTAAAGGAACACCCGGCAGCGGCATTTTCTCGATCGCAATGTTCGATCAGAGCTCAGGAGTTATCGTCGGTGGAAACTACGAGAAACGAGACGAGGCTAAAGATAATCTCGCATTTACAACTGACGGTAAAGTATGGTCAATTGCTACTGGTCTCAGCGGTTACCGTTCGGGCGTCGCGTACGTTGATCGAAAGACGATTATTGCGGTGGGCACGAACGGCACGGACGTTTCGCTTGATAGTGGAAAAACGTGGAAAGTCATTAGTGAGCTGGATCTAAACTCAGTTGCGTCAACCGGCAAAACGAATACATGGGCCGTCGGACCATTGGGATTGGTTGTAAAAATGTCAAAAGTAGCCGCTTCAAGCAACAGGCCCAAAGGTTTGCCCTTGCGGAATGAATTTCCGGTGGTTGCGAATGTCACCGACCTTCGGCTAAATAAAAACGGGATTGAGGCAAATTGTCCAGTTTTGGATACTAACTGTATCGAAAGTAAGATCGTAAATGTCGCTACGAGTACTATCGATCTTGAACGGATAAGATACGTTTATAGGGTGACTGGTGGACGGATCGTTGGAGAGGGTGCAAATGTCCGATGGGATCTATCGACGGCCAAGCCGGGCAAGTATTTGATCACCGCAGCCATCAGCCAACCTGTTTTTGGCAAATGGCAGGTCATTGGCAGAACAGAAACCCGAGAAGTAATCGTGCGATGAACCCTATTTATGACCTACGCCTGGTACGACATTCTCGGGTCGGTTGGGGTTGTGGTGACGATCATCGCCTACATTCTATTGCAGATCGAGCGTTTGCGGAGCGATTCGTTTTTGTATTCGATGATGAATGCCGTCGGGGCTTCGCTGATACTGGTTTCGCTGTATTATAGTTTTAATTTTCCATCGTTTGCGGTTGAGTTTGTTTGGCTTCTGATCAGCTTGTTTGGTATCGGAAAATATTTTTGGCAGAAACGCGACCGGTAGGGAGTGTGTGGTTTTTCGCCGGAGTGGCCGATACGGATTTCTAATGACGAGAACACCCTACCTACCGCTCGGGTTACCGCCTTTTAATTATGCAAAATTTTACGAGCATTCCATTTAAGTCGGAGAAGCACGACGGATTCACCACTGTTCAAGGAATCGCTAAATTCTCGAGCGCCGGGATCGTTTTGGAGTTTGAATCAAAACTCCTCGGACTCATCTCCGGCGGCGTTAAGGAGGCTCGCCTCGCGGTCAGCGATGTTCTCGATATTGAATTTAAAAAGGGAATCTTCAAACGCAATGCGAAGATCGTGATCCGCGCAACGTCGCTCGTAAAATTAAACGAACTGCCCCACAGCGACGGCAAACTCACGCTAAAGATCCAACACGGCGATTTCGAACTCGCCCGCGACGTCGTCGCTAAACTACAGCACGAAATGACCGCCAAGACCGCCGCCCTACCGCCGCTTCACACGCCGATCAGCGTCCTTTTCGACGAGAGCGAGGACGAGACGAAAGAACTTAACCGATGACGCCACTCCGAGTCGGTGAACTAAACATTGCGAGGACTGCTCCCGATAATCCAGACTCAGGTCGAGAAATCCATTCACTAAAGTCTTGTCATCCAAAATGAGAACGGGTGCCGCATTGGGCACCCGTTCTCATTTTTCAACTTAAATTACTGAGCCAATCGCGGATCCGGTTTTGGTTTGATCTCGTATTCCTTTGGCGGCTCGGCGCCGATCAGGTTCTTTACGAAATAATCCCAGCGGCGGCGCATCATGTAGAAAGAAGCGGCCCCGTAGCCGTGACGGGCGTTCGGGAAAATGATCAGGTCAAAATCCTTGTTGGCTTTTACGAGAGCCTCGACGACGAGGTAAGTGTTGTACGGCGGCACGTTGTCGTCCATCGCTCCGTGGGCGAGAAGGAGTTTGCCTTTCAGATTTTTGGCGTAGATCTGATTCGCCTGTTTTTCGTAATTATCGCCCGATAGCAGTCCGATATATCGTTCGCCCCAGTCGTCTTCGTAGTTGCGATTATCGTGGTTGCCTGACTCGGAGATACCAACCTTATAAAAATCGGGATATCGGAACATCGCCGCCGCGGTCGCATAACCTCCGCCCGAGTGTCCCCAGACGCCGACGCGGGTCAGATCCATGTACGGATATTTCGCCGCTAGCTGTTTCATCCCGGCGATCTGATCTTCGAGCGTATTGTCCGCCATGTTGCCGTAGCACGAATCGTGAAATGATTTCGAACGATCCGGGTTGCACGTTCCGTCAATGATCACAACCACAAACCCGAGTTCAGCCAATGCCTGATGATCGCTCCGCGAGGCGGCGAATGAACGGGGGCCGACACCGCCGGCCTGCGGGCCGGGATAGATGTAATTAATGACCGGATATTTTTTCGCGGGGTCGAGATTGGTCGGCGTGAACATCAAACCGTAAAGATCCCATTTCGCGTCACGCGATTTAACGGTGATCGGCGTGACAGGTTTCCAGCCGGTCGCTTTGAGGCGGGAAATGTCGGCTTTTTCAAGTTCCGCGATCAATTTACCAGTCATATCGCGAAGAACGGAAACCTGCGGCACGTCGGGTTTCGAATAGTTATCAATGAAATATTTCTCGTCCGGCGACATCGATATTTGGTGGTTGGCGTCCTCGGGCGTGAGGAGTTTCAGGTTTTTTCCGTCGAGATCGATGCGGTAAAAATGGCTGAAATACGGGTCGCGGCCTGGTTCGCGGCCATTCGCCTCGAAAAATATCACTCGTGCCTTTTCATCAAATTTCAGTCTGCGTGTAACGACAAACGATCCTTTAGTGATCTGGCTTTTTACTTTGCCGGTCGTAAGATCGTATAGGTAAAGATGCCCCCAATCGTCGCGTTCGGAATACCAGATCGCTTCGTTGGTCTCGGGCAGATACCGCCAGTTCGCGGCTCCCTGGCCGGACTCGTATTGGGTCGGAACGATTTCCTCGAAAACGTCGCGTACCTCGCCGGTCGCTGTATCCGCAATGCGGAATTTTGCACTTTTGTGGTCACGCGAACTGGAAACGAATGCAAGCTTGCTGCCGTCGGCACTCCAGTCGTTGTCGCCGAATTCGCCGTCACAAGCAATGTCATCGCACAACGTGCCTCGTCGATCGTCAGGTGCCATTTTGAGGCGTGTTACCTTGGCCGAATCAATGTCGATGATGATGCGGTGGATCTTAATGATCTCCTTGTCGGTCGGCAGCGGATATTTCCACGCCTCGAGTTTCGGGGCTCCGACATTGGTCGTCACGAGGTACATATCGCTGACGTGACGCTGGTCTTGCTGAAATGTTACGAGCTTTTTCGAATCCGGCGACCACAGAACGATCGCCCGGTCGCTGTGTTTCCAACCGGCGTTATCGGTCGCGTAACCAAAATCTTTTACGCCGTCGGTTGTGAGCTGCGTTTCCTTTCCCGACGCGATGTCTTTTACCCAAAGATTAAAATCCTTGATGTAGACCGACTTATTGCCGTCTGGCGAAGTAACTGCATTTCCTCCTCCGAATCTTCCCGGCCCGCCGGCGATCGGCGTGGGAACACCTATCGCATTGAGCGTCGCTCCGGTTTGTTTCTTTCCGTCGGCCGGATTTACGATCACATATTCGCTGCCGGTCGCGGTCAGATTGCGGTACCAGAAACGACCGTCGGGCAAAAAGTTCGGCCTGACGCCGGCTCGATCAACGAACGGAGCGGTGCTGAAGTTAAGCATTTTTTCCGCCCGAGCATAATCGGCAGCTGTGAATGCCGGCTGTTGGCCAAGCGTAGACAGCGAAAAAGTGAGAAGCAAAAGGACGAGAGCGAGTGTCGAATTTCTTTTCATTGAATTATGTTTTTTAACGAGATCTGAATTTGTTTTACGCCCGAATCTTCAATATTGTTTTATTTTATCGCAATCCGAGGTTTTGTTACATTTGCCGAGCAAACCTCGGCTACTATTTGCGGAAATTTTTAGTTAATATCTTTTCTAGTTTGTATCGTCGAGGAACAATCAATATGCCTAAATATGTGATCGAACGTGAAATTGCCGGTGTTGGAAATTCGCCCGCCGAAGCTTTGCAGGCCGTTTCGCAGACATCGTGCAGCGTCCTGAAAGAGTTGGGCCCGGCGATACAGTGGGTGCAAAGCTATGTGACCGATGACAAGATCTACTGCATTTACATTGCCCCAAATGAGGAAATGGTTCGCGAACACGCCACTCGCGGCGGATTCCCTGCCAACCGAATTTCCGAAGTCAAATCCGTCATAGATCCGACGACCGCGGAGGTCTAGTGGCGAATTCGGATCAAAACCTGGGAAGAATAGTCAACGTTTTCGGTGTCCAGGCGGCCTATCTACAAAGAGCGGTGTTTGTGGTGATCCTGTCGTTCGTCTTTTTTCTGGGAATGATGTTCGGCTTTTATTACTTCCAGAATTTCGTTTATTTTCTACTCGCGTCGGCTTTTTTACTCGTTTATATCGTCACACTTTCGAGCTGGCTGATGCAGCGTCGCAATCTGGTGAAGGTATACGAGAACGGCATCGAGTTTCGCAAACACAGCTATTTGTGGGCCGAGATCGAAACGATCGCGGCCGGCGAACCGCGTGGGCTCGATCTGAAATTAAAGCAGGGCGGCAAGTTCAACGTACCGGATAACATTTCCCACCTCGACGAGATAGTTCGGGCTGTTAAACGCCACATTTGACCAAACCTAACGACCCTCCATTTTATTACGCTCGATTTTCTTGTATTCTATTCAATTGATATTGAATTTCTCACGGAGAACTTATGAGCGTTGAAGTCGTGATGCCGCAAATGGGTGAGTCGATCACCGAAGGAACTGTCTCGAAATGGCTAAAGGCCGTCGGGGAACGGATCGAAAAGGACGAACCGATACTCGAAATATCGACCGACAAGGTCGATGCCGAAGTGCCGAGCCCGGGAGCCGGCATTCTGCTTGAGATCCGTCATCAGGAAGGCGAAACGGTCGAGGTCGGAACTGTTGTTGCGGTCGTCGGTGAAGAAAGCGAAGGCGGAGCGACCGCACCGACGGCTCCTCCAGCAGCCTCAGCCCCGAAAGGCGAAGCTCCGATGATCGTTGAATCAGCCGAAGCAACCGCCGCCGCCGAGCCATCACCCGAGCCGACACCCGAACCGACGATAATCGAGGCAATTCCTTCAACCGATCCGGACGTAGCAAATGTTGCGAACACAGCTACTTCCGAAGATGCAACCGAGATCGTGATGCCTCAAATGGGCGAATCGATCACGGAGGGAACCGTCTCAAAATGGTTAAAGGCCGTCGGCGATAAGATCGAAAAGGACGAGCCGCTGCTCGAGATCTCGACAGATAAGGTCGACGCCGAGGTTCCTTCGCCGTCGGCAGGAACGCTTTTGGCTATCAATGTGCAGGAAGGCGAAACCGTCGAGGTCGGCTCCGTACTTGCCCTCGTCGGGGCCGAAGGCGCTCAAACAAGCAGCCCAAAGACTCCGGTCGATAGCAAGCCGGCGGCGGCCGTTCAAGATCCCAAACCGGAACCAGCTCCGGCGCCGATCGCGCCGATCGCGGCCGCGGCGTCGGCGTCTGCATCGGCATTGAGTGGCGGTTCGAACGGAAATGCGACACTCGATGAGCTTCGCCGTACAAAATCGAGCCCGCTGGTTCGCAACATCGCAAAGGAACACGGCATCGACATCACGCGTATTCCGGGCAGCGGTCTCAGCGGCCGCGTGACGAAGAGCGACATCATGTCATTCCTCGAAACGGGTGCGGCTCTGCGGCCGCAGGATCTGCTGGTCAAAGGTGCACCTGCGATCGGCTCTTCAACGGCAAAACCGCAGGTTCAATACAATGCTCCACAAACATTTGTAACGACCGAGGACCGCGTCGAAAATATGTCGGTGATGCGCAAAAAGATCGCCGAACACATGACGTTCTCGAAGCAGACATCGGCACACGTAACCAGCGTTTACGAGATCGACATGTCGAACATCGCAAAGTTCCGCAAGACAAATCAGGAAGCGTTTCAGGCAAAGTACGGCACGAAACTGACGTTCATGCCGTTTATTTTCGAGGCGGTCGCCGCGTCTATCCGCGAGCACCGCATTATTAATTCACAGGTCAATGGAGATCAGATCGTTTACAAGGGCGACATCAATCTGGGAATGGCCGTTGCTCTCGATTGGGGGCTGATAGTGCCGGTTTTGAAAAACGCTGAGACCCTCTCGCTCGCCGAGCTTGCGACGACCGCGAACGATCTCGCCGACCGGGCGCGCACCAAAAAACTTAAACCGGACGAGGTGCAGGGCGGAACATTCACGATAACAAATCCAGGTGTTTTCGGCGGACTTTTCGGCACGCCGATCATCAATCAGCCGCAGGTGGCGATACTTTGTGTTGGAACGATCGAGAAAAGGGCCAAGGTTTTGACGTCGCCGGACGGTGATGATTACGTTGCTATTCGGCAGATGGCGTATTTTGCTTTGACCTACGATCACCGTGTCGTTGACGGTTCGGATGCCGAAAAGTTTCTCGCCTATTTGAAAGGATATTTAGAAAATGCAACTTTCACGATATGAGTATCGTGGAAGGTGCATCAGGAGCTCGCACGAACATTTTAGTTGAAATATTAACTCTTATCGTTTAATCTGTGCTCATTGACAGGTTTTCGGCGTTCCCCCTAACTACGCTGATCCTTAGAAAGTTTTCCGGTTTGCTCATCACTTACCGGAACGTAGTACGGAAAACTTTTTTGTACGGAAAATATTGGGATCATTTAGTAAACAACCCATCACGACAGTAGGGCGTCTACATTTACGGCGGCCTTATTTAAAACCATTTTATATCTAGGAGGAACCTATGTTTAAAAAACTTTCAGTAGTAATTCTTGCTTTATCGATCGGTGTTATTGGCGCGTTCGCCCAGGAAGCACAGCTTCGTTCGGCCGTTGCCGGACAAAAATATAAGCTCAAAGGTGTAGTCGTCTCGCAGGACGGTCAGAACACCTTTATCGTTCGCGACACCGTTGGTGTAGATACAAAAGTGGTTATCGAGCCAAATGCGAGTATCAAAAATAACGCATTTTTCGGCGGTGACAAATATCCGGTAAGTTCGATCGTCCGCGGCCTCAATCTTGAGATCGAAGGCGTCGGCGACAGTGCAGGAAGCGTTTCCGCGAGAAAGGTTCGCTTCGACAAGAGCAATATGATGACCGCTCAGTCGATCGACGCCCGCGTTGGTCCGGCTGAAGAACGTCTGACCGCTGCCGAACAGAATGCACAACGCGTTTCCGGCCAGATCGATGAACTGATGGCCATTTCGAATGCCGCTAAAGGCGGTGCGAAGGCTGCTCAGGACACGGCGGATGCAGCAGTTGCGGGCGTAAATGCTACCAACAAACGCATCTCGGATCTTGACGATTATGTCGTTCAGACCACCGCGACTGTTAACTTCAAGGTCGGCAGTGCAATGCTTTCATCGGAAGGCAAAGCTTCGCTCGATCAGGTAGCGACGACCGCTATGACGCTGAAGGGTTATTCGATCGAGGTCACCGGCTTTGCTTCGGCAGAGGGCGACACGCGAAAGAATAAAGCTCTGAGCGATCGACGTGCCCAGGCTGTAAAGGAATATTTGATCGAAAATCATAATATCCCGCTTCGCCGCATGAGCACTTCGTATGGTTATGGCGAACTTCAGGCTGTTGCTGACAACACGACCCGCGAAGGACGCGCTCAGAATCGACGTGTTGAGGTCAAACTCCTAGTGAGCCGCGGCATCAACCAGAACGTTGAAGTTAAAGCGAACACCGACCCTCAGGAAGAGGAATAATTCGATATCACATGAGGGCATCCGGGACGGCATATCTATACAATGCCGTCTCGATGCCCTCTTACTTTGTTCCGATCACGTCAAAAGGTGACCAAAATGCGAAACATTCGACATTCATATCTTGCACTAGTTTTATTCGCGGTATTCGCCACCACATTTGGTGTCAGCGGCCAAACGGTTAAGCCAACACCGCCAATTCCGGACGATGA
>JBBRUA010000079.1:0-10962 GCA_038248245.1 Pyrinomonadales bacterium
ATGAAGACAATGTTCCGGCACGTAAAAAATATTCATTTTATCGGCATCGGCGGGATCGGGATGAGCGGTATTGCTGAGGTATTGTGTAACCTCGGTTTTAAGGTTTCTGGTTCGGATGCGAAGAAATCTAAAAATACAGAAAGATTGGAGACTCTTTTTCAGATCAAGATCACTGAGGGACATTTCGCGGAGAATGTTGGCGAAGCACAGGTAGTTGTTTATTCGTCGGCGGTCAAAGATGACAACCCCGAAGTTGTCATCGCTAAAGAAAAGGGCATCCCAGTAATACCCCGGGCGGAAATGCTCGCCGAGTTGATGGTATTAAAGCCTTATGCTGTTGCGGTTTCCGGTACGCATGGGAAGACATCGACAACCTCAATGGTCGCGACGATTCTTGGGCACGCCGGTTTTGATCCGACGACTGTCGTTGGCGGTGTGGTCGATACTCTCGGATCGAATGCCAAGCTTGGCGCATCAGACTGGTTTGTGACTGAAGCTGACGAGAGCGATCGTTCGTTCCTAATGCTCTATCCGACGATAGCGGTAGTCACGAACATCGACAAAGAACACATGGAATCCTACAAAGGTATGGAAGACGTTGTTCAATGTTTTACGGATTTTGTAAATAAAGTTCCGTTTTTCGGAGCAGCGATATTGTGTCTTGATGATCCAAATGTTCAGTTGCTAATTCCCAACATCAAACGCCGCCGTGTGACGTACGGATTGACAGCCCAGGCCGACGTCTCGGCTCACGATATTCGATACGATAATACTTTTGGCTCGGCGTTCGCAGTCTGGAAAGGCGATCAGGTTTTAGGAGTTATGCGTTTGCCTGTGCCGGGTCAGCACAATGTCTATAATGCTTTGGCTGCGACCGCAGTTGCTCTAGAGATGGAGGTTCCGTTCGAAAAGATAGTCGAAGCTTTTGCGGTATTTAAAAATGCGGACCGCCGATTCGAGTTTAAGGGCGAAGCAAACAAAGTGATGGTCGTCGATGATTACGGTCACCATCCGACAGAAATACTGGCGACGCTTTCGGCCGCGAAAAACAGCTCGGGAGGACGACGAACCGTTGTTGTTTTTCAGCCGCATCGGTACAGCCGGACACAGGAATTAATGCATGAATTCGGATTGTCTTTCAACAACGCCGACGTTCTCTTCGTGCTCGATATTTATGCTGCGAGCGAACAACCGATCGAAGGTGTCACGGCAGAGAGTTTGACTGAGAATATTAAGAAATTCGGGCATAAGAATGTTAGTTACATCGGAGATATAGAAACGGCCGCCGAAAAGGTCTGTGCTCATCTGCAGCCGGGAGACCTGGTGATCACGCTCGGTGCGGGAACGGTGACGAGATTGTCGGACGAGATATTGGAAAGGTTGAAGGCACAGAAGGAACATTAAGATGATCGAAATTGCTCGGGACTATTATGGCAAAAGCTAAAAAAAGTACGGTAAAAAGGACGCGGACAACCTCGGCGAGGAAACGTTCGACATCTCTTTCGGCATCGCGAAGGCGGGCGGCGTCGAGAGATTATGGGCGATTTGCCCTCCCGTTTTTGATCGGCGTGGCATTGTTGGTCGGAATTGGTTTTCTAGGTTTGATGGGTTATAGAACCGCGATCGCTTCGGATTTTTTCAATGTCACGCGCATCGACGTTCGAGGAACGGAAAGGGTAAGTGTGGACGATGTGAAGCGTATCGTTGCGGCTAATACTGAAAAAACGGGCGTTTGGCGATCTGACCTTTTTGAAATACGCGAGAAGGTAGAGAAGTTGCCATTCGTTAAGACGGCTGCTGTTTCTATGGTTCTTCCGTATGGACTTCGCGTAAACGTTACTGAACGCGTTCCAGTGGCGGTCGTTAAACTTAGCCAAGGGGAATTTTTAGTAGATGGTGAGGGAGTTGTCCTCAATCCGGTCGCAAAGGCCGAGCCGAACATGCCATTCGTGATGCGTGGCTGGGACGAAACTAAGAATGAGAAATCTGTCACCGACAATGCAGCCCGTTTAAAGCTATATAAAAGAATGTTGGACGAATGGCGAGAGTTTGGCGTTTCGGATCGTGTCAAGGAAGTTAATCTTACCGATTTAAGAGATCCGAACGCCACGATTGAAGAATCCGGCCGTTCCATATCTGTATCACTCGCAAAGGACAATTTGGGAAAAGGCCTCAAATCTGCTGTCGAGGCGGTTGCGGGGAAAGGCGAAAAAGTACGGGCGGTTAATTCCGCCGGCGTCTACCCAATTATCGAGTATTTGGGTCTTCAGTAGGATTTGTATGAACAACGAAATTCACGCGGTCGGGTTAGATGTTGGCACGAGTAAGATCCGGTGCGTCATCGGCGAGCCATCGAACGATGGAAGAATGAACATAGTCGGTATTGGCGAGGCTGATTCGAAAGGATTGCGTCGAGGCGTTGTTACATCGACTGAAGCTGTTGCGGAGGCGATCAGAAAAGCCGTCGGTGAGGCTGAGCGTGTTAGCGGGCTTGATGTTCAGTCGGCAACCGTGAACCTTTCGGGTGAGCATTTTCGTGGTGAGAATAAGGCTGGAGTTGTTGCCGTTGCCGGCCCTGATAAAGAGATCGCTGACGACGACATCGATCGGGCGATTGATTCCGCTAGTGCAATGCCACTACAGCCTGGATGGGAGATCGTCGATCGTCTGCCGCAGGAATTTATTATTGATGGCCAGGACGGTATAACTGAACCGATCGGGATGAGCGGCTCCAGGCTGGAGGCTCGCGTGCATGTTGTTATCAGTCCGAGTGCGGGTCGGCAAAATCTTGTGAAAGCGATAAAACGATCCGGACTCGATGTCGAGCAAACGATTCTCGAACCCCTTGCTGCGGCCGAAAGCACGCTGACCGATGATGATCGCGAATATGGATGTGCGCTAGTCAATATGGGAGCAGAAATCACCGGGCTCACAATTTTTAGCCGCGGAGCGGTTCAGCACATGGCCGTATTTCCATTTGGCAGCACACATTTTACAAAAGATCTAGCAGTTGGCTTGCGGGTTTCGATTCCGCAGGCGAATAAGATCAAGCACGATTTTGGTTGCGTTGCGTCGTTCCTGCTGACCGATAACGAACGGGAAGAGATGATCGAGATCATGCCCGTTGGACGAAATGAAACTCGCGGGCTGTCAAAAGAGATATTGTGTGACATCATGCAGCCGCGGGCAGTCGAACTACTTCAGCATATTGCCCGGGAGGTTAGCTCGGCAAAGAAACAGATCTCAAGCGGTGTAGTTCTGACCGGCGGCGGTTCGATGGCACGCGGAATGTGCGAGATCGCTGAGCAGATATTTGATGCTCCAACGAGACTTGGTTTCATTGAGCCGGAATACTTTGGCGGCCTTGTCGATGAAGCGCAAACTCCGGCGTGGGCGGTCGCGTCGGGATTAGCATTGACTTCGATGAGATCGCAGCTACGAGGGCAGAATTTTGACGGAAAATCACCGGCAAGAAAAATGGCCGAATGGTTTGGTGGTTTTCGCGATAAATTTAGATAAACGTAACGTGTGAACTGGATTTTTTACGCAAACGGTTGTATGCTTTATCGCCGTAGGCACAATATCTAGTTATCGCTGGACAAATCCCAAACCAGAATATTAGTCTATGTAACCGCGTACCGCTGAGAAGATAATTGAGAGCAATGGATGAACCCGAAATGAGCAATTCTCCTTTAAAAATGTTTATCGATGAGCCCCCGATCACGGGTGCTCGAATCAAGGTAATTGGTGTCGGCGGCGGCGGCGGTAATGCCGTGAACCGGATGATCGATGCAGGGATCAAGGGCGTCGAATTTATCGTCGCCAATACCGACCTCCAGGCCCTCGAAGCTTCAAAAGCGCCAATCAAGATTCAGCTCGGCAGTAGATCAACCCGCGGACTTGGGGCTGGGTCTAATCCGGAGATCGGACGTGCTGCGGCGCTTGAAGATCACGAAAAACTACTCGATGTTTTAGAAGGTTCGGATATGGTATTCGTGACCGCCGGGCTGGGTGGCGGAACCGGAACGGGTGCGGCTCCGGTGGTTGCTTCGCTCGCGATCGAACTTGGAGCGTTGACGGTGGCTGTGGTTACCAAACCATTTGCGGTTGAGGGTAGAAGGCGGATGGCTCAGGCGGAAAAAGGCCTCGCCGAACTTCGTGGATGCGTTGACACGCTGATAACGATCCCCAATTCAAAATTGCGCGAGGTAGAAGAAAGGATTACGATCCTCGACGCTTTTAGACGGGCTGACGAAGTTTTACTGCTTGCGGTTCAGGGCATCACTGATCTGATCATTACACCGGGAATTATTAATCTCGATTTCGCCGACGTGACTACGGTCATGCGAGGTAAAGGCGTAGCTCTAATGGGTGTTGGATCGGGAGAAGGCGAAGATGCGGCATCGAAAGCGATGCGTGCGGCATTGGACTACAAGCTGCTTGAAGAAAATTCGATCAAGGGAGCGAAAGCGGCACTCATCAATGTCACGGGCGGGCCAAACATGGTTCTTGGCGAGGTCGAGGACGCAATTGGTATGATCGAGGCCGAGGCAGACGAGAACGCTGATATTATATGGGGCAGCGTAATCAGAGAGGATATGGGAGATAAGATCAATATTACGGTCATCGCTACAGGTTTTGATTCTGCGGTGGCCACGGCCATCCCAAAGCCTAAAATGGTCGAGACGGTTGCCGTTGGGTCCATTCGCGCAAGTTTTCCGATGAGCGACGAGGGCGCAGACGAAAACATAGACGTTCCAACATTCATGCGGCGGCAGGCGGATTAAAAAATGTCCTCAGCGAAGTCAGGCATCCCGACCGTCGGGATAACGATGGGAGACGCAGCCGGGATCGGGCCGGAAGTTATTGTAAAGGCCCTGGCCGAAGGTTCGTTGAAGGAATTGTGTAATTGTGTAATTATCGGCGATCGTGCTCACCTTGAGCAGGTCGCCTTTTCTTATGGGATCGACCGCGGAGTGTTAGGTGAAATCGTTGATCTTAAAAATCTTCCTGCGGAAATTCCGCTCGGGATCGACTCCGCAATTGCCGGAAAGGCGGCGGCGGAATACATCGTAAAAGCCGTCGAACTATGGAGGGACCAATCTATCGATGCGATCGCGACTGCTCCGATCAGTAAGAATTCGATCAGGCTCGGCGGATATGATTTTCAAGGGCATACAGAATTTTTGGCGTCACTGACCAATACTAAAGAGTTTGCTATGAGTTTTTTTGGCGGCGGACTTCGCGTAATTCTGCTTTCGACGCACTTGTCGCTGCGAAACGCTCTAGAACTCGTGAAAACTGACAAACTCGTCGATCTGATAAGATTTTCCGAGAAAGCTCTGACTAAACTTTTGAAACGGCGTGTGCGCTTTGCGGTGGCGGGGCTGAATCCGCATGCGTCGGAAGGCGGAATGTTTGGCAGCGAAGAGGCGAGCGAAATAATTCCCGCCGTGGCAAAGTGCCGCGAGGGATTTGGCATTGATGTCAGCGGACCGTATTCGCCTGACACGATATTCTTGCGGTGTTCGAAAGGCGAGTTCGACGCGGTGATCGCTCTCTATCACGATCAGGCAACGATTCCGGTCAAAGCTCTCGCATTCAACGCGGCCGTAAACGTCACACTCGGGTTACCGCTTATCCGAACTTCTGTCGATCATGGAACCGCGTATGATATCGCTGGAAAGGGAATTGCAGAGTCCGCGAGTATGATAGCCGCGATCCGTTTGGCGGCTGAGCTTGCTGTGCTGAAATGAAACCTTCCCTAGGTTCTGCTAGAATGTTTTATTCGAGTGGGATACGAAATAGATAATCAGGAGTCGAGATCTTTCGTGGAAAGACCAAGGATATTATTAGCCGACGATTCAGTGACGATCCGTAAGGTTGTCGAGCTGACGTTTGCCGACGAAGGGATCGAGGTCGTTAGTGTTCGAGACGGTGATGCGGCGATGGTATCATTCGTCGAAAACGAACCTGATCTCGTTATTGCTGATGTAAATATGCCGGGCGTCGGCGGATATATGATCTGCGAGATGATCAAACAGGACGAATCGACGCGAGACATCCCCGTGATACTGCTGACTGGATCTTTCGAACCGTTCGATCCAGGCGAAGCTTCGCGCGTCGGTGCGAATTATTATTTTACTAAGCCTTTTCAATCTATCCGCGAACTCGTTAATAAGGTTCGCGACCTGCTCGAAGCAAAAACGTTCGACGAACAAATGCTCGCTGAAACGGAAGACATCGATGGATTATATAAAGACAGTTTTGCCGACACTCTGAAGATTGAGGGACATTCTACTGTCCCGGAACTTAATTACGATGGGATGGACGCTGAGATCGCGGCTCACCAGGCTGAAGCGATCGAGCGGGAGAAAACTTTTCCTGAAGATCTGACTGTCGCAGACCTTGCCTACGAAGGAATGGACGATGAGTTATCGGTTCTCCTGCCCGAAGAGAATAACCACGAGGGGGAGTTTCCGAAAGATCTGACCGTTGCCGATCTCGGTTACGAAGGAATGGACGACGAGAGCATAGAACATCAGCGTGATGCGAAACACGAGCAAAGCTTTCCGGCGAATTTAACGGTCGCCGATCTCGGCTACGAGGGTATGGACGACGAGAGCTTAGACCATCAGCCTGACATGAAAGCCGAGAAACACTTTCCCGCGAATTTAACGGTCGCCGATTTGGGTTACGAAGGCATGGATGACGAGATCCCGATGCCGGAAGGAGAAGACAAATTAACTGCGGATTCTCGACCTTATGCGTTCGCGGAGGGAAGCGATCCGTTTTCCGCTCCGATAGATCTCGGCGATGCGAGCTTCGACGATGAAATGATCGAGACGAGCCGTCCGGGCGAAGTACTTGAGACAGCTGACGACAGTATGGCGATTCATGTCGCTGACACATTGCGATTCGAAACTCCGCAAGCTTCAGCCCCAGACTCACCGATCGATCCTTTTGAAACCCCGATAACTACGGATGACACGATCGCGAAATTTAACTGGACGGACGAGGCTGCGGAATTATCAAAGGAGCCTGAGGTGGGCGAACCTTCAAATCTAAAGTTTGAGATCGTCGACAACGATGAAGAATTTAATTCCGATACGGTTCAAGAGACTGAGGTCGAGCCGAAGACTTTAACTCCCGAAGATCCGCTGGCCGCAGTCGTTTATTCACCGGAACTGATAGAGATGATCGCTCAACGTGTGATCGAACATATATATGAAAAGGTTATTCGCGAGGTCGCCATGGAGGTCGTCCCGAAGATCACCGAAGACATGATCCGCGAAGCTTTGGAGAACGAGAGCATTAAATAGCAGATCGGGATGATCTAAGATTCGCGACGGTTAGTTTTCTTTTACGAAATGAAAACTAGCCGTTTTTGTTTTAGAATAAAGCTTTTATCGCACAAGACATTATGGAACTCGCAAAGGCCTACGATCCCAAATCGGCTGAGGAAAATCATTACAAGCGTTGGGAAGAAAGTGGATTTTTCGCTCCGGAGATCAATCAGAATCCGAACGCCGTGAAATATTCGATCGTCATTCCGCCGCCAAACGTAACAGGCAGTCTGCACATGGGCCACGCTCTCCAGCATACGATCATGGACGCTCTGACCCGCTGGAAGCGAATGCAGGGATACCGAACGCTGTGGCTGCCGGGAACTGATCATGCCGGAATCTCCGTCCAGCGAAAAGTGGTTGAGCAGTTGAAGAAAGACGAGCATAAAAAGCCGCTCGATATCGGTCGCGAAGAGTTCGGAAAACGTGCGTGGGCGTGGAAGGAACAATACGGTAACACCATCACCGAACAGATGCGCCGCGAAGGTGCTTCGGTCGATTGGTCGCGTCAGCGTTTCACAATGGACGCCGACCTTTCGCTCGCGGTTCGCAATGTTTTTTGCAAGCTTTACGAAGAAGGCTGGATCTATCGAGGCCTGCGAATCGTCAATTGGTGCCCGAAGGATAAGACTGTGCTGTCCGACCTCGAGGTGAAGGAAGAAACACGCAAAGACGGCAAGCTCACCTACCTAAAATATCCTGTAGTAGGCACCGATCTGACCATTACCGTTGCCACTACGCGTCCTGAGACAATGCTTGGCGACACGGCGGTCGCGGTGAACGCAGGCGACGAGCGTTACAAACATCTGATCGGGAAAATGATCGCCCTGCCGCTGACGGAGCGCGAGATACCGATCATCGCGGACGACTATGTCGACGCCGAATTTGGTACGGGTGCGGTGAAGATCACCCCAGCGCATGATCCAAACGACTATCTCGTCGGCGAACGCCATAACCTTGAGCAGTTACTCGTAATGAATGAGGACGCGACGATGAATTCGCTGGCCGGGCCGGAGTTCGAAGGGCTCGATAGATTTGTCGCGAGGGCGAAGGTCGTCGAGGAATTCGAAAAGCTTGGCTTACTTGAGAAGGTCGAGGATTACGAGATAACTTTGCCGGTCTGCGAGCGGTGCAAGACGATCGTTGAGCCGATCTTGTCGGACCAATGGTTCGTCAAAATGGACGAAATGCGCGATCTCGCACTGGAAATGGCGAAGGAAAACGTTCCGCACTTCTCGCCCGAGGTTCCGCATCAGAAGGTTTACACGAATTGGCTCGAGAATTTGAAGGACTGGACGATCTCGCGGCAGCTTTGGTGGGGCCACCAGATCCCGGCATGGTACGACGCCGACGGGAATGTGTTCGTTGCCGCGACCGAGGAAGAAGCGAAGGGTAAATCGGGCGGCAACGATTTGAAGCAGGACCAGGACGTTCTCGACACGTGGTTCTCAAGTGGCCTGTGGGCCTTTAGCACCTTTGGATGGACCGGGGAACGGAGTGCGGACACTCCTGTCCGCATGAGTGCGGAGCACGAAAACGATCTCGCCGCAGGAAGCGGCGATGCGGACAAGAGTGTCCGCACTCCGTCTGATCTTGAAACCTTTCTCCCGACCGACGTTCTCGTCACTGGTCGCGACATTATCTTTTTGTGGGTTTCGCGGATGATGATGCTGACGAAGAAGTTTGTCGGCAAGCGGGCGTTCGATGATGTGGTCGTCACTGGAACTGTCCTCGGCAAGGACGGCAAGCCGATGTCGAAAACGCGCGGGAACGGCGTTGATCCACTGGAGATGTTCGACAAATTCGGCGTGGATGCGACGCGGATCTATCTGGCGTCGATCGCGACGGGAGCGGACATTAAATGGAACGACGTCGGCGTCGAAACTTACCGCAACTTCGCGAACAAGATCTGGAACGCCACGCGTTTTTGTCTGATGAATGCAGACAATTCCGATGCGAACGCTTCGTTGACAGAGTTTGACGGTCAGCATGTTGCTAACGATCCGGCAAGTCACGCTTTAGCTGACCGTTGGATCATCTCGCGGGTGAGCAAGACGGCGGTTGCGGTCAATAAAGCGCTCGATACTTACCAGTTTCACGAAGCCGTATCGCTCCTTTACCACTTTTTCTGGGACGATTTCTGCGATTGGTACATCGAGCTTAAGAAGGACGAGATAACGGCGGGCGATGTAGCTGCGACGACGCGTATAATCTGGATTCTCGATACGTCTTTGCGGATGTTGCATCCTTTTATGCCGTATCTGACTGAGGAATTGTGGCTGAAACTGCCCGGTTCGTCGGCCGAATTACACAACGCGGCGTACCGCGAAGCCGATGCGTCGATAATGCTCGCTGACTTTCCGCTGGGCGACGTAAAGCTATTCGATGAAGCAGCCGAAAAAGAAATGAGTGCGGTCATTGATGTGATCAAAAAAGTCCGCAACATCCGAGCTGAGATGAATATCTCGACGGCGATCAAATTTACGGTGCATATCGCAGCGTTACCGGAGATGCAGTCTTTGTTCGAAGCCAACAAGGCGCAGATACTGAAGCTTGCGAAGGCCGAGAACCTTATCATCAGCGACGAACTCGACGTTCCGCGTGCTTCTGCGAAAGCAGTGACTAACGACGCGCGGATCGCGGTTCCGCTCGAAGGGCTGATCGATTTCGAAGTCGAACGCACGAGGCTCGCGAACCAAATCACTAAACTCACCGAAGAGAAAACCCGCCTCGACGGACAACTTTCGAACGCCAACTTCGTTGACCGAGCACCTGCCGAAAAGGTTCAGGAACTCCGCGACCGTCAGGCTGAGTTATTGCATCAAATAGAAACACTCAATAATAATTTGGAGGCTTTGAATTAAGTGAAACGAATCAACATTATATTTGGATTGATCGCAGTCGTTTCGGTTTTCATGTTGGCTGACGACGTGGCCGCCCAGCGGAAGATCATCACAAGCAAAGAATACTACGAGGGCGTGTCGAGACCGGGCGTAAAGTATTACGATAAATCACGGCGCGTAGAAACAACTGACGAAACATTTGCAAATGGGATGCTGACGAAGTTACATTTTCGCGTCAATGAGGTTTTACTCCCAAACCGCAACCGAAGCTACTCCAAGCTAACGGAAGGCGATAAAGTTACTGAAGTTGAGCAGATCACGATCGACTATATGCAGTACACCCGTAAGGATAACGAGCCGTGGACGAAGGTCGATCTGCGTAAAAACGGTCCTGGGTCTGGTAGCGGAGTTAGCGGCGGCACATCGCGACAAAGTTCTCAGTATTCGGTTGAGGCAACATTTATTAATGGAAGATCGGTGCAGTTGTTCGAGTGGTTGCTCGTGAATGGCGATGGATCCGAATTGACGTTTAATGAAATGCGCAGATGGATCGGCGATGACGGCCTGCCGTACCGTGAAGAAGACGTAAAAGGCAAACTCTCACCGCGCGAGGAAACCTCAAAGCGAGTGGTTACCTACGAATACGATCCGAACATTAAGATCGAGGCGCCGATCAAGTAAGGTTTTGCGGTTCCATCGAGACGCTTACCGGCGACATAGAATCGCTTCGATAAAGAGAAAGAGCACGCGGCTTTGGGCTGCGTGCTCTTTTC
>JBBRUA010000080.1:0-10917 GCA_038248245.1 Pyrinomonadales bacterium
GAAATCGTGATCACCGGTTTTTGAGACGAACGCCCTTATCGCTTCGAAAAACCAGAGCGTTGCATCGACCGTATTGTAATCCGGCGTCTCACCCGCGTCAGGGAAGCGATTCGGAATCATCCCTTCGGAGATGTGTTTCGCAAACTCTAGCAGGATACTCTTCGCGATCTCCGGCCGGTTTGTCGAGAGCGTCAATCCCGGCAAGGCGATCATCGTATCTCGTCCCCAGTCTGAGAACCAGTGATAGCCAGCGAGGACCGTTTTGCCTTCGCCCCGCGAAACGATGAATTGATCCGCGGCGAGAGCGAGTTGAGCCGTAAAATCATCCTTTGCGTCGGCTGTTTCGATCAGATCCGCTCGTCGTTCGAGTTCGTTCTCCTCTAAGGAGGCTACTTCGGCAAAGTCGCCCTTTCGTGTCGAGACTATCACTGCGGCTACGTTTTCCAGATCGAATTTTAAGCTGAACGGCTGAAAGAGGTTTTCACTATGGTCGAATCCGCGTTCGATCTCGATCGCGTATTCCAGATCGCGATACCAAAATCCCGTTTCAGCGACCGAGGCCGCATTGTGCGAGAAATAAATGGTCGCCAGTTCAGCATTCGGCGTCATTGAAATGACCCCGGCGTCGGATACGAACGCACCGTTAAATTTTGCTTCGTCCCGCCGCAAGTGATGATGATCGCGAAACGCGAGTAGAGGCTTTATTTCAATCTCGACCTTTGATGTCGCCGCCTCCCTCAGCTTCCAGCGAACGACCGTCGAGTTTTCGCCGTTTACCATAAATAAAGATCTTTCGATCGCGATCCCATCAACGTCAAAACTCCATATCGGGAATGGATCCAGCCGGAAGCCACTCAAATATTTATACCCTTCAGGATAAACCGTTCCAGGATATTGGTTTGTTGACAGCTCAAACCGTTCGCCGTCAACGATCAAAGTCTCCTCAAATTTCGAAAGGAGCACCATTCGTCCAAGCGGCGGTCGCGTTGCCGCTACGAGCAAACCGTGATACCTACGCGTGTTGGCCCCCGAGATACTCGATGAAGCATAACCGCCTATGCCGTTACTCTCAAGCCATTCTCGACCTGATGCTTGTTCAAAATCACCGCAAACTTCCCTGCCGAATTCGATCATTAAATCTCCGCGAAAACTGAATTATATATTCTAGAATGTATCAAATCATAAGATTCCGGTTCAAAAAAATTCCTGATCTCGCGTAAATAGTTTATGATTCGAAAAGAGATCGCGTAAAATTAGGTTTCTAAAGATGATATGGACATTTATTTCCTTATATTTTCACTATTTTTTCCGCGTATCGTACTCCTCGTTTATCTTTTCCTCAATATCTATCCTCAGAATGCCGTTCCTCAGTGGGCCGACATTCTGCTTGGCATTTTCATGCCGCGAGTTTTGATCCTGATCTATATTTATCAGAGTATGGGTGCCGATAACGTCTGGTTTATCGCCCACTTGGTCGTAATGTTGATCACGTATTTTGGCGGCGGCCGTGAAACTGCTCGCAGACGGCGACGACGACGGAGTGAGAGCTGATACAGAACCGCATTGTTTACAACAACCTACGACATAAATATTCATTTACAACATTAGATAAATTGTGTACTATCGTGAAGGAATTTAGGTTGTAAGGTCGAATTCAGCACAAATTTAGCAACGATTTTTCAAGCATTATCATCAATTCGTCGATCGGTATTTTCCGGTATATAGATTCGACTTTCGTTCTTACGTTCCATTTCTCGTCCTTGGAGGAAATATGTCATTCAGGCCATCTTTGTCACGCGTCTTTGGCTCGCTTTTACTTGTCCTTTCCATATCGGTCTTGACGTTCGCCGACACGATCCGCCTTAAAGACGGCAGTATTTTAAAGGGCAAAATCGTTAGTTTTGCGGGTGGCAAATTTACGATAGCGATCGGCGAAGGCTCCCGCAGTCGCAGTATGACGTTTAACGCCGCTGAGATCGATTCCATCGCATTCGATTCCCCCGCCGCGACTCCTCAGATTGCTACTGCGAACCGAAATGCTTCTTATCAGCCTCGGGTTGAACCGCCGAGAGTGATCGTATCGGACAATTCTCGTACGACTACACCGCAGCCCGCGCCGAAACCGAGCAAGAAGGTCGCGAACGCGAAGCCGATCGTTTTGAATCTTAATGTTCTGGCCGACAATACGGCGAACGGCTGGACCAACTCCGGTTGGGTCGTGAAGAAAGGCCAGGTCATCCGTATCAGCGGCGATGGCAAAATCTCGCTCGGGAAAGGCAAATCGACCTCTGCCTCTGGCATCTCTGAACTGGAGGACGCAAACAAATTACTTAAAAATGTTCCAACCGGAGCTCTTATAGCGGTCGTGGGCGATGACAATAATGAGTTTATTTACGTTGGAGCTGAACGAGAATTCACAGCCTCGCGCGACGGTGCACTTTTTCTCGGGATCAACGAAGGCAACCTCGACGATAATACGGGTTCGTTCAGCGTAAAGATCGAGATAGATCCCGGCACCTAACGGGGCACGTTACTTTCACGCGTTTTTTGAAACCCGGCAGTACCCTGCCGGGTTTAATTGCGCCTGCCGCAAACACCTTGATTTTACACAACCAAAAGCGGACAATCGGTATCTAAAGGTATAAGTTTTTCGTGGTAAGGAAATGTTCTATGAAGTTGGTCGACCTACGCTCCGTTTTTGCAATTGCGTCATTGTACGTCCTCGTTTTCACGTGTGTCGCTCCGGCGTCACTTGCTCAGTCAAAGCCACAGCGACCTGATGCCGCGACGGGCGACGGCAAGAAGACTAATCGCCCAAAACCGTTGACCGAGGAAGAAATCAAGGCCTCCGAAGCCGCAAAAAAGCTGGCTGAAGAAGAAAAAAACGCGGTGGTCGACGACACGCTCGAAAAAGTCGAGACTAACATCGTTACGCTCGATGCGGTCGTGTTAAATAAGAAGACCGGACAGGTAATTACCGGTCTGAATAAATCAAATTTTGCGATTTTTGAGAATGGCGTTAAACAAAACATCACTAATTTCGCTACCCCTGAAGCTCCGATCACCGTTTCGTTGGTCGTTGAGTTCAGTAAATGGAGCGAGATATTTGGTTCTGCCGCCGGCGGCGGCTTTGAACCCGGTTCGTACGAGGTGATCAAACCGGTTGCCTATTTCGTCTCTAAATTCATAAAAGCTCCCAATGATTACGCCTCGATAGTTGCGTTCGACATTCGCCCGACGCCTATCACAGATTTTACGAACGATCCGAACCGCCTACGCCAGGCAGTCGACATCCTTCTGCGAAATCGTCCTGCGTTTCGCGAGAACAACATGTACGATGCTCTGAAATTCACGCTTATTGGCGGAAAAGGCGACTCGGTTGTTCTCGATAATTCGAACGAGGAAAAATCTGATTACGCCGGGATGACGAGCCTCAAAACGAAGCGAAAAGCGATCATTTTGGTTGCTAGCGGAATCGATACATTCAGCAGGATCAATTACGACGAGATCCGCCGGATCATTCAGGAAGCAGGTGTGCCGATCTATATCATCAGCACCGGAAATCTGTTCTTCAAAAAATATGAGAGTTATCTCGATCCCGCGAGAACGATGCCGGGAATGCCTGATCGGATGACCTTTTTACAGGCAACAAATGTTCTTAACACCCTCGCTAAGGAGTCAGGCGGAGTGCATTACCCGATGACTTTTGAAGGCGAGATCCCGGGTTATCTCAATAACATTAATGCTCTAATGCGTAACCAATACAATCTCGCTTACGACATCACTGAGCCGCACACGCCGGGAGCGAAGTACAAGCTTCAGGTAAAGGTCGACGTCGATGGCGACGGCACCTACGACGATAAAACCTACGTCGTGCAGCATCGCCCTTTCTACATTCCGCCCCGCGGAGAGAAGTCGAAAAAAGATAAAAAGAAATAACGGAAAGGTCCGCTTCCTAGTCAAGACGCTTCCGCGTTTGATCTTAATGATAGGAAGTATGACGCCTGTCTGATAGAGTATAAGTTTGTCTTTATGAGCCGTCGCATTACAGAAAGCTATAAGAAGAAACTCGCCGCCGAGGAAGGCTACGTCGTAAAACGCGGAGCGACGCTTCGTATTGCGCTTTGCTATCCGAATACTCATGCCATCGCGATGGCGAATCTTGGCTTTCATACGATGTATGAGCTGTTCAACGCGATCCCGGATGTGTCATGCGAACGCGTCTTTCTTCCCGATGCCGACGAGCTCGCAGAATACGAAAAGAGCGGCACAAAATTGCTTTCGCTCGAAACCCAAAGCCGTGTTCGTGATTTTGATATGGTCGCGTTCTCGATTTCGTTCGAGACCGATTATTTGAACATGGCGCGAATGCTGCAGCTTTCCGGTGTGCCGGTTTGGTCGAAAGATCGCACGCATTTCGACCCGCTCGTCATCATGGGCGGAGCGGCTTCTTTCTTAAATCCGGAGCCGATCGCCGATTTTACAGACGTGATCGCTGTCGGCGAAGGCGAGATCCTCGCATATCAATTGATCGACGCGATCGTCGAAAATGACACTAAAGAAGACATTTTGCTTGCACTCGCGAGAACAGGGCGTGGCTTCTACGTTCCATCGTTCTACGATGTGATCTACAACGATGACAATACCGTTTTCGATTACGTCCCAAATCAGACGGGCATTCCAAAACGCGTCGGCCGAGCGGTCGCCTCGACAAATCCAAAGGAAGGAACGCTCCGACGGGCATTGAAACGCGGCGAGACCGAACTAGCCGAGTTCCTTATCAATCAGGAAACGTTTTGTCCCTCAACAGCAGTTTGGTCGCCGGAAGCTGAAATGGGAGATCGTCTTTTGGTCGAGATCTCGCGTGGTTGTTCGCAGGGCTGCCGATTTTGTTGGGCCGGCTATAATTACTATCCGCCGAGAGTTGTTCCGGCGAAAGATATCCTAGCCAAGGCCCGCGAATGGCGTCACAAAACGAACAAGATCGGCCTCGTATCGACAGCGGTTTGCGATCATCCTGAGATCTCGACGATTTTAAGAGAACTACGCGCGATGGACTATCGCATTTCCGTTTCCAGTCTCAGGCTTGATCAGATCTCGGACGAACTTCTCGACGCTTTGGTCGAATCCCGCGATCAGCAAATAGCCGTTGCTCCGGAAACCGGGTCCGACCGACTCCGACGAGTCATTAACAAAAATCTGACCAACGACGAGATCGTCGACATTTGCGGCGCGGTTTTCGACCGTGGAATGTTGACCATCAAACTCTACATGATGGTTGGTTTACCGACCGAGACGCAGGAAGATCTCGATGAAATGTTCGTACTGGTCGAACGAATCAAAAACCGCATGCTCGAGGCGGGCAAGAAATTTGGCCGTGCCGGAAAGATCATACCTTCGCTGAACGGATTCGTGCCAAAGCCGAATACGCCGCTGCAGTGGGACGCGATCTGTGACGAAAAAGAATTGAAAAAGCGTATCAAATACGTCAGCAAAGGCCTCAGCAAGATTCCAAATGTCGAGGTCCGGTTCATGTCCGCCCGTATCGCTCACGAGCAGGCTCTGTATTCATCGGGCGACCGAACTGTTTCGAAGGTTATAGAGGCGGCCGCGAGAATGAACGGCGATCTCGGCCGTGCACTGCGCGAAACCGGTACGGATACCGCATTCCATACTTCTCGAGACCGAACTTACGAAGAGTATCTGCCGTGGACCATCGTCGATTCCGGCCTCTCATTTGAATTCCTTAAAACCGAACACGATAAAGCCCTCGAATCACTCTCGAGTCTTCCCTGCCCGGCGGTCGAAAAATGTACAACCTGCGGTGTCTGCCCTACAACCTGGCTCGCGGATGCTCCGGAAGCACTGGTTCAGATCCAACCGCTGAAAATTCAACAGGCTCTCGCCGCTTCACGCTAATTGTATTATTGTTTCAACAAGAAACCGGTCGGCGTCGCTGTATTGTCGAACTGGTATTTATACTTGTAGATACCAAACGGCAAGATTGACACGTCTTTCACATAGGTAACGCGGGCTTGGATTACCGCTCCCTGCATCGTAACACTCAGCGTTGCATCCGGCGGAGTCTGGTTTGCGACCATTGCTCTTTGAATACGGACCTTTACATTATCCGCGGGATTCATCTTGCCCGGCATTGCCAGTCCTTGAAGGACTGCGGCACTCATGTCGGTCTTAAGACCTTCTGCTTCGTACGCCGTCGGAATATAGTTGTAACCGGCATTGGCGACAAGGATTATGACCGTCAGAACGATCGCAAACTTTACGCCGGCACTGCCGCGTTCCGACGAACGATCTCTTAAAACGTTTTCCATCTTCGTGTAACTCCTCAAAACGCGTAGAAGTTACGCGTTCTGTTAAACCTTTAGAAGTCGTTTGAGGGCTTTGGTGTGAACTGACGTTGGAATGTCAATGCTATCTACAATTACCGGCTGCCCTATGCCTTTCAAAAGGATCATCTGGAGAGAACCGGCAACAACTTTTTTATCGAATCGAAACGCCTCAAGCACTTCATGCGGGTCGATATTCGCAAGCGTTGGCAAAGTGCCGACGTGATGCACAACATCGTATAACAATTTTACATCTTCTTTGTCACACAATGCAAGGGATTTCGAGAGTTCGGCGGCATATAAAATTCCGTAACCGACAGCCTCGCCGTGCTTAAAATATTTGTAATCAGTTATCTTTTCAAGAGCGTGGGCAAGTGTGTGACCAAAATTGAGTATTTTTCGCGATTTGGAGTCAGTCCGCCGTGATGATTCTCGCTCATCACCTGCAACAATCGAGGCTTTAAAATTTACGTTATCGGCGACCAGTTCCCCGATCTCAGACCTTGGATAGCCTCTTTCATGACTGGCTAAAAATCCGTCTAAAGGCGTTTTCGCTAAGAAATCTGATGTCTTCTGCAGTAACTTTTTACCACTGATCGCCCCGTGCTTGATCATCTCACAAAATCCCGCCGCGAGTTCACGTGGCGGCAAAGTTGAAAGTACGGCCGGATCAATCAAGACCCCACTCGGTTGATGAAACGCTCCGATAGTATTTTTGCCGAATGAGGCATTAACGCCGGTTTTTCCGCCCACCGACGAATCGATCATTGCGAGCAGAGTCGTCGGCACCTGTAAAAATCGAACGCCTCGCATGTAGATCGACGCAGCAAAACCGGCGAGATCACCGACGACTCCACCGCCCAGGGCGATCACCGCATCGGTCCGTGTCAGGCCCGATTTGCTCAGAAAGGCCAGAGCCTTTTCAACGTTCTGAAAATTCTTGTGTTTTTCACCGTCCTTCATCAACCAGTGCGAAACCTTGAATCCTGCTTTTGAAAGGCTGTTTGCGGCGAGTTTGCCATAGATCTCGAAAACCGTGGGGTTCGACACGATCACTACGCTCGAAGCATCTTCGCCGAGACATTTGCGAGCCCATTCACCGCATCCATTAAGCAATGGATCGCCGATCGCGATCTCATAACCGGCGCCCACAGTCGAGAATTCAATTTGTACCACATGGCTATTCATTTTTCGTTATTGTCCGAGAGCGACGACGATCGCACGAACAATTCGTGAAGCCTGTTCCTCGATCGCGGTTTGATCCTTGCCTTCGATCATCACACGGGCAAGATTCTCGGTCCCCGAATACCTTAGCAAGAGCCGGCCTTCTCCATGCAATTCATCCTCGACGATTTTTGCCGCGGACATGATGTGGGGCACTTCTGCGAAAGGACGTTTCTCTAAAACCTTCACATTCTTTAACGTTTGCGGATACTGAACGAATCCGGCCTTCGCCTCTGAAACGGAAACGCCCGCCTCATTCACGGCTCGAAGCAATAGCAGAGCCGTCATCATTCCATCGCCAACGAGACTAAGCTCTGGAAAAATGATATGGCCGGACTGTTCGCCGCCTATCTCCGAACCGGTTTTTATAAGCTCTTCGAGAACGTATTTGTCACCTACACTCGTTCGACGTAATTCGACACCTTTCGATTTAAGGGCAATTTCGAGCCCGATGTTGCTCATCACTGTTGCGATAACCGTAGAATTTTTCAGCTTTCCGTGTCCCTGTAAATATTGGGCCAGTATCCAAAGCGTTGCGTCACCGTCGACGATATTACCCGTCTCATCGACAAACAAAGCCCTGTCCGCATCGCCGTCAAACGCCACTCCGAGATCTGCCTTTTCCTCAACGACCTTAGAACGCAGATGTTCGATGTGCGTCGAACCGCAATCTTCGTTAATATTCTTTCCGTCGGGTTCGCAGTGGATCGAAATTACCTCGGCACCGAGACTTTCGAAAAGCTCCGGTGCGAGAGCGGACGAAGCTCCGTTTGCGCAATCCAGCACGATCTTCAATCCTTTCGCCGAGAAACCAGCGGCTTCGCCCTTCAGGTGATCCAGATATGCGAATCGAAAATCGTCGGAGCGTTGCACGTTCAGATCGACATCATCGAACCCGCAGCCCGAAGCTGGAGCCTCAAAAACATCGGCCTCGATCAGCCTTTCCGTCATTTCGTCGATCTTTTTTCCATCTGGTAAAAAAACTTTCAGGCCGTTATCTTGATATGGATTATGAGAAGCGCTGATCACAATGCCGGCGTCGAACTCGAATTGCCTCGTCAGATACGCGACGCCCGGAGTGGTGATGACTCCCGCCGATTCGCAAAGTGCATTTTCTTCTAAAGCTCCGGCGTGAAAAGCCTTTTCGATCCACTCTCCCGACTCGCGGGTGTCACGTCCGGTAATGAATTTTGGTTCGCGGCCCAATTTTTCAGCGAATTGACGGGCCAGCGACGCACCGACTATCCGCACCGTATTTTCATCCAGTGGAAATTCGCCCGCGTGTCCGCGAATTCCGTCTGTGCCAAAGAGTTGATCCATATATACTTTTCCCCTGCCATCAGACGAAAGGTTATGTTATACCGTAACCGCAAGGTGAACCAAACGCATTCAGCCATAAGGATTTGTTGTATATGCGATAATTTATCCTAAATTGTTTGACAACCGTATGGCATTTAGGCGAATCTTATAGATGCTGATCCCTAAACCGCTCTCCGCCGATCCAAATTATTATGATAAAAAGCTTTACCCTTGGCCTGATCGTCGCCGCAGCTTCAGTTGCAACAACCTTTGCCCAGTCTCCATATCTGCAGCCGCTGCCAACGCCGACGCGAGTTGTCGTTACGAACACGATGCCACCGGCGCAGACTCAACCTGTTAGAACATCGACACCGATACCTCAGGCTCGCCCCAAACCGGCACCAACTCCGGTCATAGTCGGAAAGCCCTATCCTCAGCAGCCATCGATGGCGAGCAACCTAAGTTATAAAGGCTTGAGTTTCGCGCAGATCAAATCGAAGATCGCCGAGGCTCGACGTCATCTGACTGCACGCCCTCTAACGATCGCGTCGGTCGAACCGGTAATTTTTACAAGTCTTATTCGCGTGGCGTTTTACGATCAGAACGCCAAGCAGATCGATTCGTATGTACTGACCAAGGATCAGTTCCTTGCGCCGAATGTCGGAACGGTCGTGCTTACAGCGGCGGGAAAACAGGTCATTACGCGAACGATCCGCGGGAACGGCGTAAATACACCGGTCGTTGTGACCGACCTTAGCGGCCGCGAGCATCTACCGCTAGTAGTTCAATATCCAAGGGAAAATCGCGGCGTTTTGCAGGAAATGGCATATTACGTCTCGACCCATCCCGGCCTCGTTACTCCGGAGGTCGTGAATGCGGGCCGCTTTTACGTTCGCAACACGATCGACATCGCCCGGGAACAGTTAAAAACGAAAGGTTTTCCGATCCAACCGAAGATCGCCGACTTCGCCGAACGCCTCGCAACCGTCGAGCACGTTGACCATCTGAGGTTCCGCACGGAATTTCACCCGAATGTTTACAATGATATTTTCACGCTTTACGCTCTGAACGAAGGTCAGACGTATCGTTATTCAGTTAGTTCGGCGGGAGCAGGCGGCATGGTTCAGATGATACCGCCGACCTATCGGATGGTGCGCGCCCGTTTTCCAAACGCCGGTCTGATGCCGGACTTCGTCGAAGGGATGCGAAATCACGTCAACGCCTCACAGGCGATGCTCTTGTATATGCAAATGACGTGGGACGATCTGATCGCGAGTCCAACTGTTACCAACGCACTGGCCACTGGTATCGCAACGCCCGAACAACTGATGGCCGCCGGATACAATTCGAACCCTGCGAAACTCCCGGGATATATCAACCGCGGCGGTGCAGGCTGGACAAATCTAATTCCCCGCGAGACGAAGATCTATTTACAGATCTGGGATTCGCTCGAACGCTCCGTTTATCAAACTCCGAGAAAGCTTTAGCTTTACTTCGTAAACAGCTTGCCTCTGCGATTCAATGAGTGAAACGCAGAGGCATTTTCCTTTGATCGATGAGCTATCACTGCTCGCTTTCCGCAACTTGTTCGAGTTTGGCCCGGATCTCCGAGAAAGTCTTTCCGACCAGATTCTCGCCGGCAAAAAATGGATCGTTCGTGATCTCGATCAATGTAAATGGGGGCGGGATAAGGTCTGCGGCCTGTTCGGCAGATGCTAGTTCGGCTTTTGCGATCATGAGGCCGCGAGGTTCGCCAAGGTAGATATCAAATTTCCACTCGATCTGATCGAATTCGTGAAAATACCTGTTCTTGCGTATTTCCCTACCTCGCAAACGTTCGAACAGTCCGTATTCTACGTCATTCAAATACATCTCCGACAAATTTATCACCGCCTGTTCGCCGTCAGTGAACTCGATGCGCTGCTGCAATATCCTCGTCCAAGTTTTCGTGTGCGGATCGCGCATCAGTCGCAAACGCATGCGCGTATTTTCGATGTAGTTATCGAAGATCTGCAGATGACTGCTCGCCGGCGTTAACGGCTCGGGC
>JBBRUA010000081.1:0-10858 GCA_038248245.1 Pyrinomonadales bacterium
GGTGGGAGCCGTGTTGGTGCGTGTTGACGGAAGCTCCGAAACCGCCTGTCGCGGTGAATTGCGTGAGGGAAATCATGCGGCGTAGCCGATCCGTTCCACTTACCGGCGCCTGACCTTGTCGTCACATCAATGATCGTTACTCCGAGTTGGTGGTATTCAGCGTCGAATGAACTTCTGTTGACTCGAATTGAAGCGATTTGCGACTTCGGTGGTAATCTTCCGGTAAAGCCATCAACGCGAATTATCGCATCTTGTCCAAACTGGTTCTTGAGTTCTCGCTCAAGTTCATCAGGGTCATCGGGCAAGGCATCTATTTGTTCTTTTGTAAGAAAGTTAGAGAAAACTTCGTCAGTCGCCAATTCCTGTTTGTCTCGTGCGACCTCAACATTCTCAGTTATATCCCCAACGATTAGAATGACGGCCAATTTATTCAGGCCTTCACGTAGTTCGACTTGCTGTGAGAATAACTTAAATCCCTTGCCATCGACTTCAAGAACATATTTGCCCTCTTCAACGGATGTGAAGAGTATAGGTTGAGAGTTCGTATTCTTAATCTCTTTTAAGACTCCAGCTCTATTTTTAAGCCTAACGCTTACGTTATTAACTAAATCCCCGGCTTGGTCTGTAATAAAGACTTGTAAAGATGCTAGTTCGTTCGCCGACGCGTTCGGCACCAAACAAAAAAAAAGTAAGGCGCCAAGAAACATATTTGAAAGTCTAAGTAAGAGCATATGCGACCTTTTCTTAAAAGGGATTTATCTTCTCGTCCTTAACTTCAAAAAAATTAGCCTTAAAGCTCGGATTGAATTCAAGCTTCTTTACCGAAAGTTCCTCAGTCATAAACTTTCCCGTTTGAGTAACGATCTTGTGAGGAAACAAAATGCCACGAACTTCCTTGAAATCAGAATAGTAATAAGTTTTTTCAACCTCTTTTTTTTGTACGATCGAATCAAAGTACTTTTCAACCATCATCACTAAATGTTGATTCTTCTTCTCAAAGAAAAGTCTAAATTGACGGTTGCCGTCTTTTTCAGAGACTTCAATCACGTTCGCTTTGCCGTCCCTTGACTCTGCCTCGCCAACGTACGTAAAAATTAAGTCTGGATACAAATCCGTTTCTAATGTGATCGGAAAAATCGCTTGAAAGACCCGTGTTCTCAATGAGGCAATTTGCTGACCTTTGGTAAATTTCGGTGCTACGCTCCCTAAATTGCTGCCAAAGTAAAATGGCTTTCCATCTACGAGTGTTTCAACTGACGTTGAAAACCTCGTCTTGTCTAATTTTACCACGCTGAGGTTTTGATTGGTCGAGAAATCGGTATAAACCTCGAAGCGGATCTGGTCTGGAAACTTTATCGAAATCCTACTTTCGCCGGTACTTTGGCTTTTCTCATTATTTCCTTTGACTGTTGTTGTCACCGATTCCATCTCTAGCGTTAACGATTCGAGGCGTCCAATATTAAAATTCTTTCTTGTCGACTTCATAGCCGCCTCAATGATCGCTTTCGCAGACATGTGCTTTGTCGCCTCAGGACCCTGGGACGCTGCAGACTGTGGAAAAACACATTGATGACTAAGAATGAAAAAGACAATTCCCAAAATGCATGCTATAAATCGCTTCATTACTCCGTTGCTCCTAATTCTAAATCCTCAAATAATTTCTGTTCGTTCGCGAAATTTCCGAAAAAGGTCTTCACGATAACCCCATCTTTAATCAAAAATTTTGTTGGAAAGTAGCGAATGCCTAGTGTTCTAAATAGATCCATATTTTCATCTTTCAAAATCGGAAACACCTTCCCAGTTTCGTCGAATAAACGCCAAGCCGCAGTTTTCCACTCAAAGCTGACGCCGTAAATTCCTACTTTCGGCCAAAGACGCTCATAATTTTGCGATAAAAGCCTTACATCTTTCTTGCAGGCTGAACAGGTTGATGACAAATATATGATGAGCACCTTACCTGTTCGAATTTTCTCTGAAAAGTCTGTGTTATTCTCAAAATCAACCAACCTAATATCTGGAAATGGTTGATTAGAAATTTCTACGGCGTCTGGTAGAGACGTCAGAGGAGCGTCATGATTAAAGAAATAGAAATAAATGAAGCAAGGCACTAAAACACCTGCCAAAACCGGCAGAAATCTCAATGACACCTTGCTTCTTTTGTTGGTCGTTTCGTCCAAAATTTGATTTAAACCATTTGGTTCGTCATCGAGCTAGTTATTCTGAGGACTTCCAACCTCAGAGCAAATGTAGGCACAAACACTGACACCATCACCTGTATCGGGCGACTCTCCAGCCAATGTGCAGTAGATCGTCATCGATCCAGGTATGTTGATGGTTAATGTTTCGGGGCAAGCCCCCAAAACCATCTTTCTAAGATTGAATGTTTTTCCGCTCGCCGCAAATGCGGTAATGGGAACTAACGACAGCACAATGCCTAACGAAAAAGGCACGAAAATCTTCCTTAACGTCTTCATAGAAATCTTCTCCTAATCAATTTATTTTTTTGCTCGGTATAGGAAGCTTAAAGAAAGAAGGCTCCCAACTATCAAGAAAGCGGGAGTAATTTCTTAAAGGAACCATTAGTGCAGTTGGGCTATCGTAGAATAGCTTCTTAAGGCTCTTGTTGTCAACTCGCTAAGTATAAGATTTATGACATTTTCAGCTTCGTCACTCACCAAAACCATTCTTTGCAGATTGGAACGCTCCAGACATATTCCACTTCGCTAAAGAACGCGAATTCTGCGGTTGTGAACGCGACCACACCGCTCAGCAACTCGCGCATTTCACGCGACGACGCGATGTATGCCGACAATTCGGGTTTGGTTGACCTTGCCGGACTCGTCAAAAAGTACGTCAAATCTCTCTACGGAGCTGATTCGCCGCAATATAAACAGATCAGCGGCCTCGAATTCTCGCGTCCGAGATAGTTATTCAAAAGCGGACTTACATTCTTTTTCCGCGCCTTTCTGAAATCTAAAAGCGCTTTTCTGCAATGCGAAAGCGCCGATGCGGGAAACCAAAGCGCCATTGCGAAATCACAAAGCGTCTCTCTGAAATCCTAAAGCGCCTTCGTGAACCCGCGAAGGTGTTTTTCGTTTTAGCGAAGGCCGCATTCACATTACTGGGCGATTACCGGTAGGTGATATTTAAGGAAGATTGTTATCGCATCGAAGAATGCCATAGGGAAAGTGTTGCCTTCGATTTTATACCAAGCACGCTGAACAAATTTTGCGCGCAATGGATTTTGCACGTGTTTCGGCGGCGTAAGAAAAGCCACGGATACTACTTTTTTCTCTCGAAAACGTTATCCGTGGCCGCAACGGGACTAGGTTCGTACGTATCGAAACTATTTGCGGCCGGTAAACAGTAAGGCAAGTGAATCTACCCTCACCGAATCCTCTAGAAATCCCGGATCGTTTAGGGTCCCTCATCAAAACCTTTCAGTAGGTTAAATCTTCTTAATGGATCCATCGCGGCGCTGACTGATCTCGCTAAATCAGCATATCAGATTGTCCCAATTACGCTAGAATGGGACACAAGTAGCTTTATTGAGACACATTATACGTCCCAATTAGCCTTTACTTGTCCCAATTAGTCAATTACAATGTCCCAATTGGGTAAATGGGACATATACACGTCCATTTGAAATACCCCCACGAGGCATATGAAAAAAGGAGAAAAGAAAGCCGAACTCGAAGTACTCATCATGCAATTGTTGAATGATGTGGACGAAGTTAGCATCCGCTCAATCGCGGATGCAGCCATGGTTCCCAACAATGAAACTGAACGGAAGGCGATTCGCCGAGCCTTGGCGTCATTGACAAGACAGAACCTAGTCGATCCAAGAGGTTCCGCCCGCGCTCGCGTTTACGTTCTACACGAACAAAAGCCCGAAACAGAAGTGCCTCGTGAAACGGAGGAACGCATCGGGGAGCCGGCCCCGACAATTGGCAACCTCCTTAAAGGGATCGATATCTCCCCAGAATCGATAGACTTATGGGACTACGTAACCCAAGCTCTCGCCGAACGAGCCCCCGTCGGATACCTTCAAGAATTTCTGCGATCCTATGAACCGAACGAGACTTTCTATTTGGACACCGAGCACCGTGACAAGTTGAAGGCGCTCGGACAGGTTGAGGCGGCCGTTCAACCGGCTGGAACTTACGCCCGAAACATATTAGATCGGCTGCTGATCGATTTGTCCTGGAACTCTAGCCGGCTCGAGGGGAACACGTACTCCCTCCTTGAAACCAAACGGTTGATAGAACTTGGCGAAACGGCGACCGGGAAGGAAGTATCCGAAGCCCAAATGATCTTGAACCATAAAGCGGCGATCGAGTACATAGTCGAATCTGCCGAAGACGATGGGATCACGTCACAGGAGATCCGTAGCGTTCACGCTCTTCTCTCGGAGAATTTGCTAGGGGATCCGGCCGCGTCCGGGCGGTTGCGATCGATCATTGTGGAGATTGGCGGTTCGACATATGTTCCCCTCGAAAATCCACAGCTGATCCGCGAGTGCTTCGATATTTTCATAGAAAAGATGAACCGGATCGTAGATCCGTTCGAGCGGTCACTATTTTCGATCGTACACTTATCATACCTGCAGGCATTCGAGGATGTGAACAAGAGGACGGCGCGTCTCGTCGCGAACATCCCGCTGGTCAAGAAAAACCTCCGGCCGCTATCTTTCACGGACGTCGATAAAGATGCCTATGTTTATGCACTTCTCGGTATTTACGAAAGGAATGATGTCAGTTTGATTCGTGATCTTTATATATGGGCCTACACCCGATCTTCGCAACGATACACAGCGATTCAGCTTGCTATGGGGGAACCCAATCTCATGAAGTTGCGGTACCGGACGCAGATCCAGGAGATTGTTAGATCGATAATTCTCGACCGCGTTGCGGGTAGCGATGTGGTGCCGCGTATCCATGCTTCAGTCGATGCGAGCACGATCGGGGAAGCTGACCGCGAAGAGGTCTTCGGTCTGATCGAGCAGGAGATCGTAAGCCTGCATGATGGAAATGTCGCACGGTTCAAGGTCCGCCCCAGCGAATTTCAGGCATGGAAGGAATTGCAACGAGTGTAGACGAAAAGGAGGATCTTAGGCTCGCCTCCATCTCTCTCTAAAAAAGGGAACCGCTGGGATCTTTATGACCGAAACTGAGAAAAGTCAAATATCGCAGCTTTGAGAGTCTTGAAAATTTTTATTTCCGGCTTCCGCGATTTCCGACGATTGTAATAGATGAAAGCGGTTTATTCAGGTGACTTGATGAGGAATTCCAGAGTGATACAAGATAATGAAGTTGAACCACTGACACGAACTACAGGAGCCGGGGAAACGCTACGCCGACGGTCTGAGGTTGAAGAACAGATAAAAGAGGCTCTCACGTTGGACGCTGTGGCACTTGAGCAGCGTCGTTCTGTGAGAGATTATCGGTCTGCGGGATTCATTAAGCCCGAGGCCATAGTTTACATGATCCGACGTTCGCTTGCCCTTGGTGATGACGATTCGGTCAATCGACTTTCGACGGCCTTAGTTGGTCAGCTCACGCGTATGGTCGCTGGTAAGGTAAGAATTCTTTCACCGAATCTGCGCGACGATTGTCACAGTGAGATCGTGGTACGCGTTTTTGCAGACATCGTTGACCTTTCGACCGATCGGGCTGATTATGCTCAAGTCAGTTTTGGTGATTGGTTGGAAAAGCGAGCTGTAGACAGCATCCGAAAATGTTGGAAGGAGCATACCCAATCTCAGATTACCGACAGCCTGACGAGCGAAGATGAGGGTAGCGACGAGGACGCAGCCGGTCCGGAAGGTCGTGACTTCCGGTCAAGTGAACTCCGACCGGAGGAGTATGGGCTTTTTATTGATAAAGCTCTTAGCGTACTGAAGGATAATGAACGGGAAGCGTTCATCATGCGACATTTCTGGGAGTGGGAGATCGAAAATGCCGATCCCAGCATTCCCACGATCAGCACACGTTTCGGCAAGAGCGCTCGGACCATTCGAAATTGGCTTGCAAGTGCCGACAAGAAGATCAAAACCTGGAGGGACCGAAGGGGGACCTAAACCATGAAAGAGAAAAGTGAAATGGACGACATACTTAACGAATTCACCACAGATTTTAAGGCTCAGGGAGATAAAGCCTTGGAACAATACGTTAGAGAATATCCCGAATTTACCGAGGTCCTTTATGAACATGCCGGAATGTCCCGCATGTTCCGCCATCTACCGGAAGCCGAAATGACCACGGAAGAAGAAGAATTGCGAGCTCTCAAGTCAGTTAGCCTGGTGCAGAACCTGCTGCATGAGCGACGGACCCAAATGAACGCGACCGCTGAGAACGAAGCTCTCGACTTCAATAGCCTGCGTGGACGTCTCGATGAGAGGAATGTGACATACGAAACTGCGGCGGCGGACCTTCGGCTTTCGCCTCTGATCCTGAAACTTTTGGACAAGCGAAAGGTTCGGCCCGGCTCCCTTCCACGGTTGCTTCTCGAAAAGCTTTCTGGAATTTTGGAAACGAATTTCGAGACAACATATGCTTACTTTTCGCTGAAGCCGGTTCCCAGTGGAGGGTTTTACAGGGCTGACTCGGCTCCCACATTTCCAGCTCAATCGGAATTTGCCGACCTGGTGAAGTACGATCCGGACCTGTCCCCTACCGATAAGGACTATTGGATCGCCCTTCCAACGATCGAGAAGGAATAACCAGCGAATGGTTTCCAATCTCTGAGGAACTCGATCATATGAACAAATGGGAACACATTCGGCGAGCCGCTCTTGATTTTCGACAAAAAGTCGGCAACGCGAACGGGCTGTCGGTAGATCATCGCCCTGCAAACGACCTAGTCCCGCTGGCGGCAGATTTACTTGGCCTTGAGTTGAAGGGACTTCCAGCCGCACACCCGTCCCTTCAAGGATCATTGGCCCGTCTTGAGGACGGAACCATCTACTTCCGGAACGATGTTGAAACGTGGCTGGCTGCCTATTATCAGGTCCACGAGATGGGTCACGTAGTACTCGGACATGGTGAACGCGAATGCTCAGAAACGGCTATTGACCCTGACGCATCGGAAGCCAGAATTCCATTTGGCGTCCATCGCGTTGAGGGCTACGGGCCGCAGGAACGGATCGAGTCCGAAGCGAACATCTTCGCCCGCGAATTCCTTTTGCCTTGTGAAGTATTAAAGAAATGGTTCGTGGAAGAAAATCTAAAAGCAGAAGAGATAGCCAAGCAAAGCGGCATGGGTCTCGAGATGGTGTGCCATCAATTAGCATGTGCACTGCTTACTCCCGCGATTCACGATAGGCTCGCCGAAGAGGATGAAGAAACCAATCTCACGCTCAATGATTCACAGAAATCTGCTGCTCACGCGGCGGAAGGGCCGCAGCTGGTCGACGCTGGTCCGGGAACCGGTAAGACGCGGACGTTAGTCGGGCGTGCGTTACACCTTATCTCATCTGGCGTCCGCCCGGAGAATATCCTTGTCCTTACCTTTTCGAACAAAGCCGCTGAGGAATTGCGTACACGACTTCATCGGTTTGCACCTGAGTCGGCGGGAAATCTGAATATCGAAACGTTCCATTCTTTTGGGCTCGAACTCCTTAGAAAGTACGGAACGAAACTAGGCCTTCCGGAAAAACCTGAGATTCTCGACCCAGTCGAGGCGATCTTCCTGCTGGAAGGTTCGCTTACCGAACTTGGGCTGGATTATTACCAGTATCTTCCGGAGCCCTCCAGATATCTTCCAGACATCGCCCGTGCGATCTCGCGTGCAAAGGATGAGAACGTAGGGCCTGAGCAATATCTCGACCTCGCTACAAAACAAAGAGGACTGGCGACAACCGACGAAGAGATCGAAAAGGCTGAGAGAGCTCAAGAGGTGGCCCACGTATACCGCATCTACGAGGAAAAACTCGCTGAAAGAAAAGTCGTTGATCTCGGCGACCTTATCTGTAAATCGATCGCCTTGTTGAAACAACCTGAAGTTCAGGCCGAGGTTCGTAAACGCTACGTATACGTACTCGTCGACGAATACCAGGACGTAAATCGAGCAAGCGGACTGCTGTTAAAAGAAATTGTTGGCGACGGACGAAACCTATGGGCGGTCGGCGATCTCAGGCAATCGATCCACCGGTGGCGTGGAGCGACCACCGCCAACATTCGCCTGTTTAAGGAGGATTTCCCTCTAGCGAACGATCCTATCTCGCTCGAAAAGAACTATAGGTCGCGTCGAGGTATCGTCGAATTGTTCTCTTCCTTCGCACCCAAGATGGGTGCTACCCAAGGAAGAGCATTCAACGGCTGGGAGATCCACAATGAAGACGCGGATGCACCGTCGGTTCGTTTTGAAGTGGCAAGCGATCCTGAAGCCGAAGCAATGGGAATCGCGAGAGAGATCTCGGCACTTCACGATGCCGGAATCCGCTACTCGGAGCAGGCAGTTATCTGCCGAACCCACACCGGAATGGCCCGTGTCGCACGTGTTATCGCTAACGCCGGGGTACCGGTTCTGTATATGGGCGACCTGTTCGAACGACCCGAAATACGAGACCTACTATCTCTTCTCTCACTTGCGGCCGGTCCAGACGGCGCTGGATTGGTACGTGTTGCGAGATTTCCCGAATACAACGTTCCTTTTGATGACGTGCGGACACTCATTAAGACCTGCTGCGAACGTTCGATCCCTTTCCCAGAAGCTTTGACAAAGTTGGATGAGATCGAAGGCTTGTCGCCCGACGGAGAAGCGAGGCTGAAACTAGTCGCAACTCATCTTACCGATCTAACGCACGGCCGTTCTGCCTGGAAATGTCTGACCCGTTACCTATTCGAACGCAGCTCGTATCTCTCTTTCTTGCTGGAAGATCCTAGTCCGGTTGGTCAACAGCGACGCTTGGCGATCTACCAATTTCTTCAGTTTGTCCATAGCCGGCTCGACGCACCGGAACCGGCGAGTGATTCCGACCCAAAGCGGGAATTGTTGCGGTATGTTCGTCGGCTAGAGATCTTCGGCGACGAGAAACTACTCCGTGAACCGGACGAGTGGGCGAGTGCCATCGACGCAGTTCGGATCATGACCATCCATGCAAGCAAAGGTCTCGAATTCAAGGCGGTATTTCTTCCCGGCCTCTACAAGGGGAACATGCCGAATTCGGTTAACAGGGATCTGTGCAAGCCGCCTGACGGACTTTTGTCCGAGTCCGACCCAAACTGGCGTGATCAGGAAGAAGAATGTTTGTTTTTCGTAGCTATGTCGCGAGCTCGCGAAAAACTGTATTTGTCGAGGCCGGCAACAAAATCGAACAAGAACAGCACCCCGTCTAAGTTTCTTGAAATGATCAGCGGTTCTTTGCCCGGTTTTTCGAGTACCGAAGCCACGTGGGTCGACCAACCCGAGACCGAAGCTGCAACCGAATTCTTTTTGCCTCAGCCCACTCGCCCCGTCCCATACAGGGCAACGCAACTAGAACTTTATATCAAATGTCCCCTCAGATATTTTTACCAGTACGTCTTGGGCCTCTCGGCAAAGCGAGAGGATACGGCATATCAACAGTTCCATCGAGCCGTGTACAAGACTATTGACCGGTTGAAAACGGCACGGGATACCGGCACCGAACTTGGCGAAGAACTCGTCCGCTCGACGTTCCAAAGTGAGTGGACGGAACGAGGCCCGACCGACCATTTCTTGGCCGGTCTCTACGAAGCTTCGGCTGATCGCATGGTCGGCAACGCCGTGGATAGGATGCGTTCTTCGGACGCGGCCATGCTGACCGACCATGAATTAGAGTTCGCTGGCGGCAAGATAAACATCGACTTCGACCTCGCCGAGTTACCGGAAAACGGACCGCTGCTCATTCAGCGATTCAAAACCGGCCGTCCAACAAAGTCTGAACGAGATAAGGATTTCTACGCACTGCTTCTAAGAGCTGCAGCCGAGCTGAGAGCTGGCCGCGATTCCCGCGTCGAAATCCTATACCTTCGTGACAATGCAGGCGAGGCCGTTTCGATGACAGACAAAGTGATCGGAAACCGCAATGCAAAGTATGAAGCAGCAATGAAGAACATCACTGACGGCCATTTTTACCCAGTTGCGAGCGAATACGACTGCCCGCGTTGTCCGTACTACTTCAACTGCCCCGCCGCAGTGTAGTGATCTGAGCGTTTCCCAGCGCTCTCCTTCTGCCATTCTCAAATTATTCCTTACAAAACCTTTCCGGTTTAGATCTCTCTTGTCGATTTGTATATGTAGAGGCGGTTATTCAAAGATGCCGCACATATCAAAACAAGAGGAATTATTTACGATGAACACAAACAAACAGGAAAATGAAAAAGGTGACGCACAAGAGCTTCGGCTCTTCGTGCAGGGCGAGGGTCTAGCTGAGATCCACATAGCACAGATCGACAGCAATGCAACTGTTGTCGAGCTGATCAAAGCGGTAGCGACCAAGGTGGGTGGCGAGTTCGCAGCGGCAGAGGCGGCGGGAGGATTGGTCGTCACGTTTGAGGACGAAGAAAAAGAGATCTTCCAAAAAGAGACCCTTAAGAAAGCTGGCATTCGTGATCGTTCGCGCGTTCACATTCACCGCTGCCGCAAGGTCAAAGTAACGGTCAATTTCAATGGCGAAACTGCGGCAGATAACTTCCCGCCGTCAACGACGGTCGGAAAGGTCAAAAAATGGGCGGACAAAAAGTTCGACATCGACAAGATCGATGCTACAGAGCACGCACTGCAGCTGTGTGGAACTTCGACCCGTCCGGACGAGGACACTCACATCGGTATGTTGACGAAGCATCCTTCCTGCAGCATCTGCTTCGACCTGGTACCGAAACGCCGTGTTGAGGGA
>JBBRUA010000082.1:0-10764 GCA_038248245.1 Pyrinomonadales bacterium
CCTGGGTCGAGTTCAGAGTTAGAACTCCGCCGCTCGCGTCCGAACCCAGCGTTGCTACCGGATTGCTCAACACTGCCGGATCGAAGTTCATCACGAAGCCCAATCCAGTCTCATCGCCTTGGGCCTCCAGCCGGACCCGGACCTGAATCTGGTTTCCAACTCGGGTGACGCGTTCAGTACGTAACTCTCGCGGAAGCATCGCCGATCGACTGCCGGCTATAGTTTTCGGTGCAACGCTCATCATTTGATTGGGCCCAGTAGCGTCGGTCACCGGATCAAGCAAAGCAACATACCGCCTTGCCTGCATAATATCCGCGACCGAAAGCGTCCCATTGCCTCGATCCGAAAACGGAGCACTATCCGTTCGCTGAAACTCGTTGTAGGTAAAATCCGTGTCCAAACCGGCCACGAACCGCCGTACCTGAGCCACATCGTCACCACCCAAAACCCCGTCATTTCCATTCGGCCTAGGAGCTAGGTCCGATTCAGTATCTCCGCCGAGTATCCTAATTGTGGCGTCGGGCTGAGTTGGCGCGCGTTCAACGTTTCCCGCATTGTCACGGCCTACCGAATAGAAACGGTAGGACTTGCCCCAGCGACCATTGAAGGTGGCGGTTGTATCGGTCGCACTATTGAGGAAGTTGAGATAACCGCCTCCGTCCTCAGAGTACACTAGGCTATTACCGGCAAAGCCCGAACCATCCGCATCGTCGGTCCACGTCCAGTTGAGTTCAACATCCGGTGTCGGTGAAGTTGGCTCCAATAGAGCAGCGATCTGACTGGTCGGCACAACACTATCAAGCATATTGAAAGTCGCATTCGTAATGATCGGCTCGTTTAGATCGAAAACGATCGTTGCTGAATTACGGATCACAGTTCGATTTGGGAATGTGCTCTTTGCTTCTGCAGTAAAGATCACGTAGCCTTCGCCGTCCTTGTTGGCATTATTTGGTGGTAGGATACCCGCAAATGGATCAAGTGGTGCCTCGCTAGTCTGCGGATCGATCGCCTGTATATTCCAGAACACACGATTGTTCACCAGATCGACGCCTGCCAATATGTCTGCTTGCAAGTTTCCAAGATCTTCGCCAAGTTGAACTCGACTTTGGTAGAATGACTGATTTGCCGGCAGAATGTACCGATTCTGTTTAAAGCCTATTTCTTTGAGCCGTACGGTTCTTAGGTCTAGCTCGGGCGGCAATGTGTCCGTAATACGGATAAGTTGTGCCGGGGCCGTCGCTGCCGGCAAGTTTTCAAAATTAATTCTGTATTCCAAAGGCTGCCTGATCGGAACGAAATGTTCAGGTCCATAACCAGCGGGTCCTATCTTTTCGTTCGGATCGATTGAGAATGGAAAAGACACCGGTTTTATGACAGGCGGCGGCGGCAGACATTCGCGCCGTTGACGGAAACAATCCCATAGATCGTAAAGCACCTTGAACCCGGCTAGCGCTACTGATATAACCTTAAACCACGGAACGGCGTCTTCTAGACACTCCTTGGCAAGTGCACCGAGTGTTGAGGCCATCAAGCCGCTGATCGCTCCGATCCCATCGAAAACATTCGCACCGTCGCCCTTAACGATCATTCCGATCGCCATATCGGCCACGCCGAGAGCTAAGCCCCACGCCGCTCCGACACAGCCAGCCGGCAAGACTTCTGAAATAGCGGTAAAGATTACCGAACGCAATACCTCAAGGAGGCACTTATTAAACTTTGACTTGCATTCCGCTTCGCTTCCGTTCCCCAGTTTTCCGATCTGTCGGTTGAGAAAGTTCGCTTGTTCGGCTTCGGCTAATTTGTACCAATCCTCGAGCGGCGGCATTGTGAATGCTGAAATCTCGAAATTGGAAAAACCAAACGGAAGTATTACGTCAATGTTGACACTCACAGTACGCCTGCTTCCGAGAAGCGGCGTGAAAAGTGCAATCACGCGTGTACCATCCTGCTCGTAATGCCGAGGAAGCTCAGACGGAACTGCGTCTGCCTCCATAAATTCGGCCATATCGCCGATATCGTTCGATAAATCGAGTTCGTAGCCATAGCGGCTCGGCATCGTGATGATAAGAGGGACAAGGTATTGATCATTCAACCCGTCATTGCTAAACGTTATTGTATAGCGGTTTCTGCCCCCTCGCGTGAATCCAGGTCCATTTACCGAGATGCGAGGCTCCGCCGCACCGCCGCCGCTTACGATCTCGAACCCATCTTCAAGTGTTGTCGTTTGTTTGTCAGGATTGGTAACAACGACATCGTATTCGCCCGCTGCTTTACCTTTCAAGTCAAACATTCCGACGATCTTGTTCGTTAACGTCCGTTGTTCGCCCGGGACAACGTCCGCGCTTCCGGCACGAACGAGCTTCATTGTCGCTCCCGGCTGGAATTTAGCTCCATCGACCACGATCGTCGCGTAGCCTGCGTTACCAGCGATCTCAGGCGAGACTTGTCGGATCGAGAATGGTAGGATCTTCGCCTCGACTGTGATATTTTGCGGATCGACCGGAATTCCAAGCGATTTGGCGTCCGCAGTTTTCGTGGGCGATTTCTCGAAACTACTCGCAAAGCTTTCCGGGATATAGTCCGTCCGAACCATCGAATAGTAAGGGCCGTCTTGCGTCTCTACTACGACGTTCTGCTGATCGCCTTCGCCCGGACGTGAACTCTGGAAATCGTAGTTTGCACGGGTAACGACCTCACCAAACTTTGTGAATGCCTCGTTTGAACGGTTTGGTTTGTTGGTATCGAGCGAAAAGACCAGTGTTTCCGCCGGATCTGTAACGTACTTAAAGAACATCTGCGCACCGTTGCCAAGTGTGGCATTGAACGGCGTGTTTAGTGGCAATTCAGTGATCGTAACTGTAGTTGTGCCCACTGATGAGGTCACGTTGTTCGCTTCGTTACTTTCGCGAATGCGATTCTGCGAGTCGGTTCTCACGATCACGTAGTACGTACCTTCTGCAACAGGTGGAACGACACCGCTCAACGAGGTCGTGTAAGTGCCTCCGTTTGCCGGAACGCTAGTCGTTTGACTGTTGAGATCTCGAATGCCGACCAGAGTGTCCGAAGCATCCCAAAACTGATCACTTGACAGATAGACCGTGTCGCGCCAAATGCCGTTGATCGGGTTTGCTCCCGTATTTTGAACGGTCCAGCCAAATGTTGCACTGCCACCGAGGCCTATCGTTGGCGGCGGAGTGATGTTAGTAATGCTCAGCTCTGACGGTGGAGGCAGCGTCAAATTGATCGCGAGTGGCGTGCTCGTGTTGTTATTATTGTTATTCTCAACGACGTTATTGTTCCGGTCTGTGATGATAAAGATCGAATAGTCGCCGGTTAGCCCGACTGGTACAAAGAAGTTTCCGGTCGCCGTGTAACTGGCGCCAGCGGCCAGCACACCTGTTCGAACTCGGTAGCCGAGCGTTGTGTCACTCGGATCTATCACCGAATCGCGCGATAGTATAACGTAATCGGTCCAACTCGACGCAAGCGTCTGAGTGGTGCCGACATTAGTTACGGTCCAAGAAAAGTCGCGATACGTGCCCGAATGGTGAGGCAGGGCGACAGTAGCGTTGCCTACCTGAAGATCAACTGCCGGCGCCGTCATTGTGATGGGCGCCGATGCCCTTACATTGTTGGACTCCAATCCCGAATTGCTTGTGCCCTCGTAAATATCTCTGCCCGAATCGGCCAGAACGAGAATATAATATGTTCCGGCCGGGACGTTTCCGATCGTAACGTTTGCCTGCTGCGGATATGTTTGTCCGCCGCTGAGGATCAGATTGTTGATAGAGCTGTTGAGGCCGATATCATCGTTGCTGAGTGTTGTGTCGGTTGAGAGATAGACCGTGTCTCTGAAACTTGACGAGTTCGCCGGCATCTCCTGGTTCGCATTTCTGCCGATCCATTGAACGTTGAATGTGTCACCGACAGTTGCCGACGAAGGCGCATTAACCGAATCGATGACCAGATCAGGAAGATTGTTCCCAACTGTGAAATTGCTCGATTGAGCGAAATTGTTATTTTCCGATGGCCCGCATTCAGGCACCGAATTATTAACGTCGGTTGTGACCGTCAGATAATAAGTTCCCTCCATGTAAGTCGGGAGTCCCACAGATCTCGATTCCGTGTAGCTGCCACCGGTCGGAAGCCCGCCAGTTCGCGTAACAGAACCAAGCGTTTGAACACCAATCCCGGGTGTCAGGGAATGCAGATAGATGCGGTCGATCCAGTTTCGAGTTTCGGGACCGCCGAGATTCGACACGGCCCAGCTTACCGAAACGTTTTGCCCCGGAGTCGTGATCGGAGGAACACTAAAACTGGTAACCTGCAGATCAGGTGGCACAGTGGCAAGTTCGATCAGGCGCGGCGGGCTCGCATTATTTGCTTCGGCATCCCATTTCGTGTCGTACTCGAACTGCCGGTTATCGTAGTCCGCAACGGCGAAAAGGTAGTAGTTTCCGTTGGCGAGACAGTTCGGAATGCCGACGTTCATCGTGATCGGATGTTCTGCCCCAGGGCCAAAGAAGTCAGAATCTCTAAACGTCCCTAATCGTGTATCAGTAGCGGCGCTGAGAGTCGCATCGGTTGAAAGATAAACAGCGTGATAAAGAAATGGAGCAGCATTGAACGCTCCCTGATTACGAACGATGAACTCGACGGGAATGGTCGCTCCGCTGGCTGCCGTTCCCGGCGCCGTTGGCTCGTTCGGTACGACCAGATCAGGAGGCGAGACGAGAACGTTTATCGGTGAACCGGGCTCGACTCTGTCGTAATTTGTATTGTTATTCTCGCCCGTGTATTCATAAACGCTGTCATAAATATCCGCTATAACGAAGACGTACCACAAGCCTTCCATATTAGACGGAACGGTGGCCAGTTGATACTGTGGCGGATTGCTCGATCCGATACGATTCTGAGATGTATGCGAGGTTAGTTGTCCGGCCCCAGGACTCTGCACACTGTCGCTGGTGAAAACGAGACGATCCTGACTCGTGTTCAGGATCGTATCGCGTGAGAAATATATACGGTCTACGCGAGCACCTGCACCCTTAGTACCGATATTGCGAACTGTGTAGTTGATCGAGATGCCTTGTCCGGCGAACACTTCGTTCGGAGCCTGTACCGTTTCGACGAGCAAGTCAGGTAATGGTGGAACATTGATCTGGGTCGGGCTCGAACTTAGGTTATTAGCATCAGTCTCCTCGTTTACGGCCGAGCCGGCATCAGTACGCACGAGAAAATGGCGACCGCCATTAACGCCGCGAGGTATCTTGACCGTTGCCGAGGCTGTATAGCTCTCGCCTACGTTCAATGCCGTGATGCTTGTTACATCTGCTAGTTTTGTTGCTCCACTCGTACTTGTTGAGCTTGTGCCGATGTACAAAGAGTCCGTCCATTGTGGCGTATTGGTCGCACCAGGTCCGTTGTTCGTAACGGTCCACTGAACCTGAACCGTCTGATCAAAAAACGCGTTTGCCGGGCCGGTGATGTTAGTTACGAGCAGATCAGGGCGCAGGAATCTACGAACGTTTGTTAAATGGAATCGATTGTTGTTCCCCTCGTTGACGCCTTCATTGATACCGTTGCTTGAGTCCGTTTTAACGTATAGGTAGTAGTTTCCACTTACGGGTATAAGGTTCGTCGGGATTGTAATGTTCTGAATTCGATTGATCGATGCTCCGGCGGCTAGACCGCCTGTCAGCGAAAATGTGCCGAGTAGTGAGTCACCGCCAACTTGATTGTCTGCGGAAAAGAAAACTTGCTCGTTAAATGTTCCGGTCGCCTTGTTGCCCGCATTGGTTGAGGACCATGTAAAAGCGAATGTCGTATCGCTTTCGACCTCAGGCGGAGCTGATGTCGATATCACCTGAAGATCGGCTACGTTATAATCGAACTGAATTGGCTTAAAGGTCGTGTTATTTGTCTCTCCAATGCCGTCCACGGCGCCCTCGTAAATGCGGCTTTCGGCGTCGCCTTTGACGTAGAAGAATGCTGGGCCGGTCGGCCGTGCGGGAACGGTCGGGATAGTTATGTTGACACTTTGAAGAACGGAAGCACCGGCGGCAATGTTGCTGTAGTCGGTGTTGTTATTGATGTATATGTCATCTTCATTGCCCGCGATGTCGTCGAGCGAAAAATAGAAGTGGTTTCGGAATGTCGGTGTCCCGGTCGATGCACCACCCGCGTTTCGCACCGTCCACGTAACATTGTATTGGACGCCCGGCTCCACGTTTGCCGGGGCGTTGATGTTTTCTATGACGATATCCGGCAGATTCACCTGGATCGGTACCGCGATCTCGTTGTTCGCCGTCAGGCCGCCCTCGTTCAAAGATTCACCGGGGTTCGTTCTAAAGATCAGATAATACTCCCCCGATCCGGGCACATAAAAACTAGGGATAGATGCGGTCGAAGTTTTTGTCCGCGATGCTCCGGCGAGTAATTCGCCGTTTCCGATTGTTCGAATCGGCGAGCCGTCACTTGCATCCAGTACATTGTCGACGGAGAAATAAACAACGTCGTCGCCGCCATTACTGCCCGTGGTGACGGGGCCGATGTTTTCTACGGTCCAGCTGACGTTAAAGGGAACTCCCGGAGCGGCGGTAGGTACTGCGTTGAATGCGATGGCACGCAGATCAGGCCTTGATGGTGAAAGTGAGACGGTAGCTAGCGACTGCGCAAATTCCGGGCTGGGACGGGTTGCCAGTACATCGGCACTTCGATACAGAATACTGGTTGCCGAATTGATGGTGAATGTCGCTTGGGTCTCGCCTTCCGGGACGAAAACGTCGGCTGGAACGGTTATTGAAGGAGGGTCGATCGAACCTGAGGATTGTAAGGAGATTGTCGTGCCCCCAACCGGGGCTGGGTCTGCGAGATAAACGGTTCCGGTCGTCGACTTGCCGGAGGTCAGCGGGTTCGGCGCGTTGATACGCATCGAAAGATCCGGGACCTCATCCGTTGGAGTTCCCCAACTCAAACCGCGCAGTCCTTCGTACATGCCCTGCTGATAGACGCCGTCCTGATATGAATCGCTCAGCCTGATCGTCCGTATTCCAAGATTCGGATACTCGTCACCTGTTTTCGGATCAAAATAGCCGGAGAAAAAAGCGATCGTTCCGCCGTCCGGAGACCAGACCGGCCAGCCGCGCATGTCAAATGGCTCCAACGTCTGGATCAAAGCTCCGGTATTAGCGTCAATGATCTTGAACTGTCTCGTGGTCGTATCTGATCCGAGGGACGGGCTGACATCGCTGTAAATCTGAAACTCATGATAAAGGACGATCTTCGTACCGTCAGGCGAGTATCGTGCCTGCGTTGGTGCGTATGATCCGTCGCCCTCGTAAAGTACTGAGCAGCTCGATCCGTCAGATGACATTCGATAAACGTTTATGCCGCTATTACCGTAGTAGCCAAAAATAATATAGGCGCCGTTGGGCGAGTAGTTCGGAGTGTCGTACCCGTAGATGCCTGGAAAAAAGCTCGGTTTGTCCTGGCGGGCTGGTGTTAACCTTCTCTTTTCTTCCTTTTCCATACAGACCTCGGTATTGAGCCTGGTCTGATTTCCGCCGCTGGTGCTCATCGTATAGATCCCGGACGGTGCTCCGCCCGGGCTGTAGTCGGCGACATAGATTATTTTTCGTTCGGGTTCGTCATGCGGTGAAAAGGACGGCTGTGATTCGCCGCCGTAAGCAGCGCCGCCGAGGCGTCGCTGGTCGGTGCCGTCTGCATTCATCACGTAAATATCACGGCTCTGCTGCCGCGTAAAAAAGTTATTAACGGCCGGTCCGTCACGCAGCGATACGAACACGATCTGCTTGCCGTCCGGAGACCACGACGGCTCAAAGTCATTAACGTCGGCGATAACGCTAAATACGCCGGAGTCTTCGAGTCCGTATATCCGGTCATGTCGACTCGGATACAATAGCGGGAGATCGCCTTGCCCGAATATCAAACCATCGATCGAACTACCGATCGTCGATCTGCTTTCAGCTTTCCTCGCCGGAATTCGCGTGTTTACGGCAACTGCGTTCTGCTGTTCAGGGTTCGCATCTTGGGCTGAAACCTTGAATATCTCCGCGATCACGTCCGGGATTACCTGGCCGCTAAACGCGAAGCCCGCGACGGTCAGTAAGCAGAAAGCGAAAAAACCGGCAAATACACTACGAAACGACAGGAAAGTTTTGATTGACATTTTTTTTCTCCGAAAATTAATGAAAAATTGGCCTTTCCGGTTAATGCGGAGGATCGACAAAAAACATGACAAAAAAAGCCCGGTTTTTTTACAACCGGGCTTTTGATCGAACTGAATGTGAAAAACGGGTGTTTTATTCGGTGGCGTTGGCGGCGCAGACACGGCCTGCGGATTGGACCTTGCCGTCGAGAACCGTGAGTTTATCAACCGAACCCAGGAGTCGTGCGCGTAGGTCTTTGAGCGAGATGTCCGGCTCGTTCGCGATGATCAGAGCGGCGACGCCTGAAACGTATGGTGTTGCCATCGACGTGCCGGAGGCTTCACGGTAGCTATTGTTCAGCCAGGTCGAGGTTATATCCTTGCCCGGGGCGGCGATGTGGACGGTCTTGTTGCCGTAATTGGAGAATGACGCCAGGTTGTCATTGCGGTCGAGAGCGGCAACGCTGATCACGTTAGGCAGATCGTAGTTCGAAGGGAAATGCGGACGGTTGTCGTTATTCGACCCGTCATTTCCGGCCGCAGCGACAAATAAAATACCGGCGTCATTAGCTGCACGGATCGTGTCTTCGAGTGCACGCGATTTTGAGGTCGAGCCCCAACTTGCGCTGATGATACGAACGTTAACGCCCTTTTTTTTGCGGTCGATGGCGTAGTTTATCGCCTCGATCGCATCGTCCGTCGAACCAAAACCACCGCGTCCAAGGAACTTAAGCGGCATTATCTTAACCGTTTGATTTATGCCCGAGATACCGATGCCATTGTCGCCCTTGGCACCGATTATGCCAGCACAATGGGTTCCGTGGCCGTTATCATCCATTGGATCAGCGACTTTGTCGGTTCCGTTAAAGCCGTTCAAATCGTTGTACGTACCAAGTTCGTCGTCGGTGTAAGCCGCCATATTCTTAGGGCGGATCCACATGTTCGCAACTAGATCTTCATGCGTATAATCGACACCGCTGTCGAGTACAGCGACGACGACATCTTCGCTACCTTTCGTTTTTATCCACGCTCTGAGGGCGTGGATAGATGCGTCCACCGTACCGCCGTCCTGACCTGAGTTATTTAACGCATACTGATCGCCAAACATCGGATCGTTTGGAGCGGATTCAGATGGTAAGTTGTATTTAAGGTTGCGTGCCGCAGGTGTCGACGTCGGATCATCGAGTTTAATCTGATAATTAGGTTCCGCATACGCAACGAACTCCGACATCTCACGATACTGCGATGCAGTGAATTCAGCGTCAGCGTTGTCCAGGTCGTCAATCGATGTCAGTCCGGGTACCGATTCGATATTGTCCGTCAATACATCATGATTCGCAGAGGTTATCTCACGGATTTTCTGCAAGGTTACGCCGGGTTTGAACCGCACAAAAAGTTCTGGGGTCGTGGACGAGTTCTTTTTCTGATCAGCGGCTCGCTTTTCGAGTGCTTGGGTCTGTTTTAGTCCGGGAGCAGATAGCGATGTGCGCCAACGCTCGACCTGACCAACGACAGCGGCCATCGTGACCAAAACAACTGCTAAACCAATGTGTATCCAGATATTATTGCGATTCATGGTACTGCTCCAAACCTATGATTCTATAACGTAATTTTTTCCCTGAAAGTCGTATAACCGTAACTGAAATTTATCGCCGCGATATTCGTAACGCTTGCCGTCGGCCTCAAGATCGATCGTCCAGCCGCTCGAAATCATCTGAGCTGACATTTCTCCGTCCACCGGCGCTCCGAGTGACATATCCGGAAATTCATTTTCCGTCACGCCTCGCTCCGTCACCTCATCCTCACCAACATCTAAACGTTCGACTAGATCGGTTTTTGCGCGTTTTGTTGAACTTTCTCTTGTAAAACTCATATTTGCAACGACTACTTTAATCTTGCTACTTCTACGATTTGAAGTCAATAAAAGTTCGCTTCTTAAGTTGTCAGAACCGCCTGCGTGAGTGGCCGGCAAAGCACGTCGCGGCAAAACATTTCCGTTGCCCTAAAACACTACAACAACAATGTACGCGCCGCCCGCTTACGCAGGCGGTTCCGACAAGCGTCGCCAAGTCAAATTCCGCGTGATCTCAACGATCGCCGGAACGATAAACGTCGAGCAGGCTACGCCCAGGATCAACCCGGTTATGAAGCGGGACAGTTGGGTGTTTTCCCAGATTCCGAAAACCGTCAGTGACCAATCGATGCCGATCGGGATCATCGACAGAAACAGCCAAAACCTCGGTAGCGGCTCGATCTCGTCGATTCGCCTCCATAACGGATAGACAGCAAATCCTGCGAAAAGCCCGAAATAGACCCCAAAACACCGCGAACAAACACCAAACGGCTCGCCGTGAACGTGAAACGATCGCTCCGATATTTGATGGCAGATAAAGCTAAAGAATTGATAAAGAGGTGTGGAAATAGCTTTTAAACCGAAAGCCTTCAGCAGCGGTACCACAATGATCAGCAACACCCAAACGGCAACGACCGCAAGCCCGATCAACCAGACACGAACCGCCTGCCTCCGCATCGTCAGAGCCACATTTTGCGGAACGTAATTCTCGGCAGGTTCGGTCACGGTAAAATATAGCTGA
>JBBRUA010000083.1:0-10651 GCA_038248245.1 Pyrinomonadales bacterium
CAAAAATTACATTGTCAGAAAAGTCGCAGAGAAACTTCTCGCACTAATTGATAGAAATTAGGGAACGAAGTTATAAGTGATAATGCCGGAGACCTTGACCGGATTTCCCATTAAAAGAGTTGGTGAAAATTTCGAACTGCAGGCGGCGATCTCAGCACTTCGACTGAGGAGCGGGTGGCCTGAGACCGCACTCGCAGAATACATCGAGCCGTCCTCGTAGATCAGTACTTGGATGGAAACAGCACCGGAAGCTCGCACGGCTTTCGCAGCAGGAGGATAGCCCGGCTTGGTAAGTGAAACGGCTTTGCCGTTCAAAACGCCGCCAGATACGGTTTTAGGAAGCTTGTTGGAATCCAAGGGCGAACCAGCGCTCGTCGACTGCATTCCCGTTGACGCCGATTCGGACGATTTAGATATGGCTGGAGCATCCGAAACCATGACGCCGTAAAACCCATTCGTTTCTACGCCTCCTTGAGAATCAACCGAACCGAACGTGTATTCGATCATCGCGGTTCGTGCCACGGCTTTTCCCTCGACTGTTGACGGTAAGAATTTCGCGCCTTTCGCTGCTTCGAGCGCCGCCGCGCGAAGCGACAGGACGGCCGGGTCGGTCGCTGACGGACAAACATTGCCTGGCCCGGTCGCGTCTTGGACGTTGGTCACGGATCCCGATTCGTCTATGTCGACGAGAACCGAGACCTTACCTCTCAAAGCCTTAGCAGCAACTGGATACTCCGGGAGAGGCAGTTCAATGACGATCGCTGCGTCACCTACGAAAACAGTTTCCGCCGTAACGTTAGGTTTTTGGGCCGAAATAATAGAAACAGAAAGCAAAAACAGAACGAAAAGAAGTGAGATCTTTAGTTTCATTGGGATACTCCTGAGAATTTTTATTAATATACCACCGAATAGCTCCTGCGAGAAGATTTTTCGCACTTGGCCGACCTACAATGTGGGCGACCTTTGAACGCGAGACGTTGTGCCGATGGAGGCGTCGATCTAGTGAGATTTTCGAACAACCCTGTTCGAAATGTTTTCATCCTAATATCAGCTTCGGGTGAAATATATGTTTGGACAGCTATGATAACTTTTTGTTCGAAGCTTGAAGTCCCCGGCTGGATTTACCCTCCGTCCAGCCGGGGTTTTTTTTATGCACGAACCTTTGCGAGTAGGTTTTCGATCTGTCGAATATGTCGCATTTTGTGGCCTCCCGCGAGCAAGAGCCATTCGGCGGCGGTCATGTTTCCGATGAATGGATGCGGGAAATGCGACTCTGACACGTCAAACCTTTCGATATCGCCGCGCATCGCTTCGAGGTCGGCACTGGATGCTTTCAGCTTTTCTATTGACTCGGCAATGGGCACGCCGCCGATCGGATGAACAATTGCTGGGGCTTCCAATTTAACGTCAGCGATCGCCACTGATTTTTCGGCGAAATTAGTCGAAACTGCAAAGCTACCGTCAGACGCCCTGCCCGATTCTTTGGCGGCGGCGGTGAGCTTCGCACAGATCTTTGCCATGTTGAATTCGACGATGGCGACGTGTTCGACCAGTGCAGCGATCGTCCATTTTTCGCCTTCGATCTCAGCGTGAGCCTCGACGTCGGTGATGGTTCCGAGCCGACTCTGAAAGCTTTCGTCAATTTTTTGATTGGCCGAGTAGATGTCGGCGATCGAGTTATATTGCATAAGTTTTTATCTGACCGGAGTATTTGCTATCTGTGGTGAAAGGGCGAGGCGGTGCCAACGGGAAAAACTGGTTACGTTGTCTGCCTCGATCTTCATTCGTTTGAGGTACGCAGTTTTAAAATAAAGCAGATCATCTGCCGTCCATGCGAGCTCTACGATCGGATTATAGGAGACAAGTAGTTTCTCATCCGGCAACGTTGTCAGCGGCTGATCCGGCTCCGGTGTCGCCGTGACGCCGTTCGCGTCGACCGTTGTATTCGACGCCTGCAGCTTTCGCTGCTGATCACGGTCGTAGGCCTGTGACGAGATGAGCAACTGATTTTTGAGCGGTATCGCGGCCTGTGTCGGCGTCGTCACACCGGCATCGTATACCCTAATTTGCGTACCGAACCCCGCCGCTACTTTTGCCGAATCCGGCGACCAGACCGGATGAACGGCGGTCAAATTGTCGTCGAGCAGTCGCTCGCGTCCATTTTTCTCGACGATCCGCGGACGGCCGAGCGGCACCATCGCCTCGCCCTTGCCCTCAGACAAAACCTCTAAATAACGCCATTCGCGAGCCGTCGTCGCGAGTGCCGAGAGCATCGAGCTGTCCGGTGACCACACGTAGTAGAAATAGATCAGGCCTTCGTTCTGCGTCAGTGGTTTTACCGCTGACCCCTCAGAATTGGAGATATAGATCTGCTCCGAGCGAAATGTCAGTATTCCGGTCGGGGCCGCAGGTGTCGGTGCGGCGATCGGCGGCGTTGTCTCCGGAGCCGTGTTCGCGTTGGCGTCAGGAACTGCGGTGTTGGTATTCGTCGCCGTCACGGTATTTGCTGCCGTGTTTGCTGCCGTATTCGCTGCTGTGATCGCTGTCGTGTTCGTCGCTACATTGGCGGTATTTGTAGGCAGAGGAGTCAGGGAAGTTCCTGTTCCGCTGACCGTTGCGCGGATCATCGCAACAAAAGCGACCGAGCTGGAATCCGGAGACCAGACGATCGTGTCCGGAAAATGCACCGCCATCGCATCGGATGTCACCTTTCTAAGGAGTTTTCCCTCCGGCGAATACGCATCGAGCCGAAACTCGAAACTGAGATCGTTAACCGTTCGATAGACGGCGAAAATGTGTTTCTTGTCCGGCGAAGTAATTGTTCGGTCGAGCATTTCCTGCGGACGGTTAGCGTCGAAATCGGCCTGAACGGACGGGTTTCTCATCTCCGCAGCTGAGACAGCGGCCTCTTCGAGAGTCGGCGCCGGAACGTCACCTTCGTAACGATAGCTCAGACGCACAGCCGGAACCTCGCGCATTGTGGCGGGACCCAACGAATTACTAACAGTTGCCTGATCGCCGCAGCCGGACGTAGCAATACTGATCGCGGCGAAAAATATGGCGGCCGTTCGAGTGGTTCTATTTAGGATCGACATTCAAATATTGGTTCAAAAGTTTCGTCTGGCTGTCGGTCGGTTCGGCAATTGGCGCAAAGGCGTAATCCTTCCGCGTATTGGTGCCAAGTGTAAATGCAACGTCTCTGAGAGCGTCGAATCGGAAGAGCGTCAGTTTTACTTTATCGCCCGGCCTGCGTTCTCCGAGGTAGCTCTGCAAAAACGCCTGGCTCGCTCGGTAGCCATCGACCGCGACGATCTGGTCGCCGGTATTCAATCCCTGATCGTAAGCCGGAGTTCCCACCGGAACAGAACGGATCGTCAGACGGCCCGCGTCCTCCGCAAGGTTCGCACCGAGATATGCCTGGCCCGGCGCGATCGGGATTTCCGTCAAAGTGATGCCGAGGCCGCTAATGATCGAATTGTAGTCGATCTCGGCAGTGCCGCGAACATATTTCGAAAAGAAATCGTCAAGACTTTTGCCGGCCATAAGCTCCGACGCCTTCTGAAAATCTTCCGGCGTAAAATTCTTGCCTTTCTTAGCATATTCGGCGTAAAGATATCGCATTACATCATCGAGTGATTTCGCTCCTGTGGTGGACGTTCTGATTGCGATATCGAGCATCATAGTGACGATCTCGCCCTTGTCATAGTACGAGATCTGGTTGTTTATTGCGTTTTCATCTTGGCGATAATATTTGATCCACGCATCAAAGCTGGCGTCCTCGAGACTGGTCTCGAACCGGCCGGGCCGCTGCTGCAATTGCTCAATGCCGGCCGCACGAGCGCCCAAAAATTCCTGCGGCGTGATCAACCCGGCGCGTAGCATTATCAGATTCGAATAATATTCCGTGGTTCCTTCGGCGACCCATAGAAGGTTTGTATAATTCTCGTTCTCGTAATCGAAGGGGCCGAGAGCATCCGGACGAATTCGTTTTACGTTGAAAGCGTGAAAGTATTCATGGGCAACGAGTCCCAGAAACCCTTTGTATCTGCCATCGGGTTTGAAAGCGAAGCGGTTCGTTTGCAGAGCCGTCGAATTCAAATGCTCAAGGCCGCCGCCGCCGCGAAGGTTCACGATCAACGTGTAATCTTTGTATGGCACGTCGCCGAAGATCTTTACCGTTTCCTCGACGATCTTCGCCGTATCTGCAGCGAGTTTCGGCAGGTCGTAATTGCCCTCGCCGGTCACGACATACCGATGCGGCACTCCCCGGACGTCAAACTTTAACTCTTTAAAATTACTTACCTCGAACGGCGAATCGTATAGCACGTCGTAGCTCTCGGCGATAAACGTGTTCGCGGTTGAGCCAAACTTCGGCAGGCCGGTCGCGACCTTCCAGTTTCCGAACGGATTAACCGTTACCGTCGGTGACGCGGATAATTGGCCTTTGATAAACATCAGAGTCGCAGCGTTGTTCCAGAACGCGTGTTCGTCGTTGAGTTCATTGGTACGAACGGTTAGTTCGTTCGCGTAGACCTTGTAGCTGAGTGCGACCGCTCCCGCCGACTTGGTATCGATCTGCCACGTGTTCTTGTTGATCTTTCGCCACGGAATCTCGGCGCCTGTCGCGTCTTTTGCGACAAAATTCTGCACGTGGCGGGCGTATTCTCGCACGAGATAGCTGCCCGGCGTCCAAACCGGCATTTTCACCTCGAGTTTGGCGGGCATCTGTTTCCAGTTTACCGCCATATCGACCTCGATCAGATGCGTCGCCGGCTTCGTCATTGAGACCGTGTAGGCGACGTCGGGCGCGACCGGTTTGGCCTCCACGGCGGTTGCCTTTGTAGTTTTTGGTGCCTTTTTCTGTGCGTTCGTGTCTTGATACATTGAGAACGAAATGGCCAGAATCAGGATCGGGATGAGTTTTGCGGTGAATATTCGATGCATTTTTATGAAGGGCTCCTCGGCTATGCTATGTTTTAACAATATTCTACTATGAATCAAATTTTTGCTAAAATTTCGATATGGGTTTACCAAAGCTAAAGACAAGGATCAGCGTTGCGGATTATCTCGCTGGTGAAATAGTCAGCCCGCTTAAACACGAGTTTATCGAAGGTGAGATTTTTTCGATGGCAGGAGCGAGCGACGTACACAATCTGGTCGCCGGCGAATTTTATGCTCTGTTAGTGGGTCACCTTCGAGGTTCGAAGTGCCTGCCTTTTATTGGTGATATAAAAGTTCGAGCCTCCCAAACAGTTTATTATTATCCGGATGTTCTGGTTTCATGCGAAGAAAATCCTGAAGATCCCTATTTTCGCAATCATCCGATCCTGATCGTTGAGGTCACATCGCCCTCGACCGAGCGGATCGACCGGAGCGAAAAGTTGCTCTACTATTTGCAGATACCCAGCCTGCAGGAATACGTCGTGATCGATCAGCACAAGATGAATGTTGAAGTTCACCGCCGTCAGGCAAATGGCGGCTGGCTGACCTATTGTTTTAACGAAAGTGACGACGTTGTCGAATTAACCTCCGTCGAACTATTTATTCCCCTGCCCGATATTTACCGCCGCGTTCAGTTCGAGAAAGATGCAAACCGAGACGGATAACGAAAAGTTTTTCACCAAGCCGATCGCGATAATTTTTGTCACGATCCTGATCGATCTGATCGGGTTCGGCATCGTTATTCCGGTGTTGCCCTACTATATTGAGGGTGACGGTTTTGGAGCAACGCCGCTCCAACTCGGGTGGCTTTTGGCATCGTATTCGATAATGCAGTTCATCTTTTCGCCGATACTTGGCGGGCTGTCGGATAAATACGGACGAAGGCCGATCTTGTTTTTTAGTCTGCTGGGGACGGCGGCCGGATTATTCATGATCGGCTTTGCGAACACGCTCTTCATCATTTTCGCCGGGCGAATTCTCGACGGACTGACCGGCGGAAACATCTCAACCGCACAAGCTTACATTGCCGACGTCACGACGCGAAAAAATCGTGCTAAAGGTATGGGCCTGATCGGTGCGGCGTTTGGACTTGGATTTGTCTTGGGACCAGCGATCGGCGGTATCCTAAGTAAATATGGCAACAGCGTGCCTTTTTTCTTTGCGGGAGCACTGTCGCTGGCCAACGCGATCGCACTTTATTTTTTCCTGCCTGAGTCGCTTAAGAAGAATGCCCCGGTCGAAACACCCAGGCAGATCAACCGTTTCGTCGAGATATTCGAGTCGCTCAGGGACCCACGTTTCCGAATCATAACGTTCATTTACTTTCTCGTCGTCGTTGGATTTTCGATAATGACGACCGCATTCGTACTTTTCACGATGAAGCGTTTTGGTTACAACGCCGAGCAGAACGGATATCTTTTCGTTTATATTGGTGTTCTGGCGATATTACTGCAGGGAGGCCTTTTTGGGCGGTTGGCGAAGTGGCTTGGTGAGTCTCGACTCGTTGTGATCGGCTGTCTTTTCCTGACGGTCAGCCTTTTTGCGGTGCCGTTTGTCAGGCCGGAATACGGCGGGTTGATCGCCTTACTGATTGGCGTCGCACTATTTTCGATCGGCAATTCGCTTGCGTCTCCTGCATTGACGAGCCTCGCGTCAAAAAATGCATCCGACAGTGAACAGGGTAAAGCTCTGGGCGTTGTGCAGTCAGGGGCCAGCCTCGCGCGTGCGATCGGACCGATTATCGCCGGTTATTTGCTCAACAACGCGATGGGGCAACTTGACGACAACACGATCCAGCGAACATTCTTTGCCGCATCCGCGATAATGCTCGCGGCATTTTTCGTAGCGATATATTTTATGAGAAATGATAGATCCGAAGTCGCGACTAGCTGACTGCTCGGTGTCGAATGGGGTTGGCGGCCGGAAAGGTGACGCGAAATGTTGTGCCATCGCCGTTGTCGCTACGGGCCTCGATCGAACCGGCGTGCTCCTGAACTATGCCGTAGGTCACCGCGAGGCCGAGGCCGGTTCCGTTGCCGACGCCTTTGGTCGTGAAGAACGGGTCGAATATCTTCGTCAAATTGTCCGCCGGTATTCCCTCGCCTGTATCCGAAACCTCGACTATAACCTGATCATCTTCACCGACAAAAGTTTTCAAAGTGATCTGCCCTCCGCCGAACATTGCGTCACGTGCGTTTAGGATCAAATTTGTGAAAACCTGCTGCAATTTACCGCCGCTGCCCGTGATTGCTGGGAGCGAATCGGCATATTCCTTGACGATCTCGACATTCGTTTTGCGAAGCTGCGGTTCGAGTAGCTGGAGCGTATCGTTGAGCAAATGATTGAGATCGGTGTCGGCAAACTCGGTCGAATTACCGGTGCGTGAAAAATTAAGCAGGTTTCCGACAATGTTCGTAGCTCGTTCGGTCTGACGCTGCATTTTCTGCAAAAGAGCGTGTTTTGGATCGGTCTCGGGTATCATGCCGAGCAGCATCTGCGTATAACTCGAGACGCCGGTCAGCGGCGTATTCACTTCGTGAGCGACACCGGCGGCGAGCAGACCGATACTCGAAAGCTTCTCGCTCTGCTGCAGCGTTTCTTCGAGTTTTACGCGCGACGACACATTTTCAAGAACAATGATCGCCCCCGTGTGCTGGTTTGAGACCGAGCGAAGTGGGGCGACGGCGACGTTCAGGATCAACGATTTTCCCTCGGCGTCGAAGGTGTGGAGTTTATAGGCGTTGCGGATCTCCGTCAGGTGCCAACGCGATTTCCCTAAGATGTTCTCGAGATTCAAAGCAAAACTTTCGTCGAAAATATCCTCGACACGTTGTCCGACGACGTCTTCGCGATTGCGGCCTATCATTTGCTCGAACGGCGAATTGCAACGGATAACGCGGCCGTCTTCGTCGACAGCGAGCAGACCGACGTTGACCGATTCGACGATCGATTCGTTAAATTCCTTGAGCAATGCCAACTCGTCGTTGTGCGTCTGCTGTTCCTCATAAAGGCGGCTGTTCTCGACCGCGACGGCTATATATCCCGAGATCGTTCGCAGAATTTCCAGATCCTCTGAGGATAAAAGCGAACCGTCACTAGCTCGTCCCAAACCAATAACCGCGACCATCTTGCCACGCGCGACGCATGGGACAAAATAGTGCAGCTCCTGACGCGTTGAAAGGGTTGGGCTCGTGTGTTCATCGAGATCGTCGTCCTGCAAATCTAATTCGTCGGCACGGACGATACCTTTATCGGCGGAGCGTTGCCGGATCATCGTCCTAAAATCTGCCGGTATCCTGAAGACTTCGTCGAGCCCTACAGATTTTGCCAGACGGTAATGCGATGAGGCTTTTTCATCCTCGATCAGCACGGCAACCTTCTGCACGTCGAGCACCTGCCGCAGCCTTTCGACCAAGGCATTCAGTAGTGGATCGAGTGCGGTCGTCGCCGAAAGCGTCTTTCCAAAATCGAGCAGGCCTTGCCGCAGATCGTAACGTTCGCCATAGAAGAATCTGTCGGCCCGCTCCTGTAAGAATTTTTTGAGCGGCTCGCTGAGCATCACGATCGCGCCCATAGCTATGATCGCGATCAGGGACCGCAAAGTGATCTCCGTCGTCGACAGGTTGTTCCCGACCGCCAAAAATACGAGACCGAGTGCTACAGCGCCGATCATCATCGCGATGGCGACCGTCGTTAACGCGTAAACCAGTGCCCGCCGAACCACAACGTCAACGTCCATTAGACGGTATCGGACAACCGAGTGGCCAAAACTGAATGGAATAAGAGCGAGCGGCAGCGTGGTCAGAGCCGTTGCAAAAGTATCGTCCGCGATCTGCAAGCCAAACCGCCCGGCGATCTGCATTAAAATGATCGGGAAAACCGCCGCGATCGTTCCCCACATTGCCCATTTCAGACGCTGGCGAACGACGATCTGCTGATTTTTAAAGAATCGCCAAACCAGAAAGCCGGCTCCCGTCGAAACACCTGCGATAAAGTGGATGAGCAGGAAAGAATATGTGTTCCCGGTCAGTGTAAACCTGTCGTCAAGCGATACGATCCATTCTGCGATCATGAACCGCCAGAATAGAGCGGGAACGACCGACAAAACTACCATCCAAACCGAAACAGCCGCCGCGGGTGCGTAAAGAACGTATGTCTGCCACGGCTTATCGTCAAAAACCTCGCTTCGAACCGGATATCGAATACAAAAATGCAGGAACAGCGGGACGAAAAATGCGAAGGCGATGTTGTCGATCAGTCCGACCGCCAGATCGAAATCCTGTCCGGTTCCGATCGCGTTGTATAAATGAAAGACGAACGCAGCAAGGCAAACGCTGGCAAAATGAATGACGAACGGCGAACGGCTGCCTTGTTTGAATAGAACAAAAAGGCCGACACCCAGCCAAACAAGCCCGACGATCGCCAGAAAGATTATCGATGGTGTCCAACGCGGAACGGAATCGATGTGCCGCAGATCGGCATAGTAAAAATTATCTGAAAACGAATAGCCCGGCTTTTGGTAAAAATAGGTTAGATTGCCATCGACCCCGACAGTATCAAGATACATCGGAACGTCGGCGACAGATGTGATCTCTTCGATCTTCTCGCTGTCGGTTCCGATCCCGATCAGTTTGTCGCCAACCGAAATACCGGCCCGTGAACCGGCGAATTTGGCCAGAACCTTTTCAGCATAGACGCCGTCCGCGCGGTGAACCCAAAGGACTCCATCCGTTGGAGGCAGCTTTTGAAACGCACGCTGCGACAAGTTTAGAGCGCCGCCCGCGATCAGCAGGACGGACGCCAAGAGCCAGATCAGGCTCCAACTTGTGAGAACTTTACCCTTCATCAGCAAACACGGACTTTTCCATCAAATTTAAGACGCAAAACACGTTCCAATCGTTAATTTTGCCTCTCATTCGCGAATATCTGCATTTGAGATGCTTTTACCATCGATTTTGGTGCTTTTCCGCACACAAATGATCAGGCTTTTATTCAGTTTTTTGCTTACAATCCGAGAATTTGGACAAAAGAAAAGACATTTTTCGCGCGAATAAGTAAGGAGCCGAAATGGCTCCCTAGAAATCATTAAGTTGTAAACTGTTTTTAAAACCTGACGAGAATGCCACCGCGGAGCATTCGGCGTTGGCCTGTGAGGCGTAAACTTCCTTCCTCGCCGCTCACGCCGCCTTGAAAATCGAATAGATTGCGGGCATCGACGATCGCCTCAGCACGGAACGGAAGTCCGAGCGTCGGCAGGCTCTGGGTAACCAAAACGCTCAAACCCGGATCGTAGATCGCGAGCCGTCCCTTGAACGGGTCGATGGCAAAGACGGTTGCCTCGGGCGAAAGACGGAAAACTGTTTTCACGCTCGTGCCCGTTTTGAAATCGGCGGCGAGTTGGCCATAGAACGATTGGAAGATCGCGGTCTCGAACGAATCCGCCGGATTCGTGATGGCCTCGGGCGAAAGCCTCTGGCCGCTGCCGAATGAATACCCACCCGACGCGCTAAAGATATCCGACAGCCGGCGGTTGTAAACTACGCGCAATCCTTGAGACCTGCCCTGCTGATTTGCAACGATGTCGCCAAAATCCGCCGAACCGAGTACATCGAACGGCAAACTGTTAAGGCCGACGCCGCGTCCCAGGGTCGTGTCAAAGAACGCGTTCGCCTCGATGGATGAGCGGTTGTCGAGAATGCGCTCGATGCCG
>JBBRUA010000084.1:0-10639 GCA_038248245.1 Pyrinomonadales bacterium
AATACAGTTTCGATCGCCCGTTCCTGATTCATTCGAAACGAATCGAAACCGAACTGATGTTTTAATATTTCACGTGACCTTTCGATACTCATTCGATTGAGATAATTATAGCGGTCGAGAGATTGCTGTTCCAATGCGAGAGGTAACTCGATTAAAACGACCAGATCATAGGTATCAAAACTGTGGCCATGATCCAAAACATAATGTTCAGCGGAGTGCCAACCTTAACAAAATCGAGAAATTTGTACTGACCCGGGCCGTAGATCATCGTGTTGGTTTGATAGCCGACAGGTGTCATAAAACTCGCGGACGCGGCGAACGTTATTGCCATCAGGAATGGCGTGGGTTCGACTCCCATTGTGTTTGCAGTAGCGATGGCTATCGGAGCCAGAAGTGCGGCGGTCGCATTATTTGACATCGTTTCCGTGAGAAGCGACGTTATTAGATAGAACGCTGACACCAGAGCGATCGGCCCGTAAACACCGATGTACCGTAGCATATTCGACGAAAGCAGTCCGGCCGCGCCTGATTGATCGAGTGCAACGCCAAGCGAAAGAACGCCGGCGAGCAGGAAGATGATCTTCCATTCGATCGCAATATAGGCCTCTTCGAGAGAAATACATCGCGTGAAGACCATCGCGATCGCTCCGACCAAAGCGCTTACGACGATCGGAGCCAGATTGAAGGTCGCTGCTAGGACCATGCCGGCAACGATGACGATCGCAAAGATCGCTTTGTCACGGCGAAATGCTGTTGTCTCCATTTCGGAAGTGATGATAAATTCACCACTTTTCCTGATCGCGGCTATCCGGCTCTGTTCGATCTCCATCAGAAGCACGTCGCCTCCGCGAAGCACCGTGTCCGACAGCTTTTCATGCTTAACGCGTCCACCATGGCGGATCGCCAAAACATTCGCTCCGTAACGATCACGAAACTGGCTACCTTGTAGCGTATCCGCGATCAAGTTAGAATTTGGTTCGATAACGGCTTCGATCAGGCGAAAATTGTCGAGAGCCACGTTGTCATCCCGCCATTTGGTCTGCGGCTGAAAAAGAACACCTTCGCGTTCCTGCAGATTGCGAATATTTTCGAGATCACAGCGTATCAAGAGGACATCACCAGCCTGTAGTATCTCGTCAGCCTTCGGCAGTTGAATGATCTTTTTATCTCGCTGGATCTTTACAATACCAAGGTCAAGGTCGTGAACCAGCGGTGCGTCCTTGATCATCTTACCTACCGATGCCGCATGCGGCAGCAGAACGACTTCAGTCAAATATTTGCTCATCGCGAAATTATCGACCAAGTTGTCATTCCCGCGTCGCTCCGGGATCAAACGGATTCCAACGATCAGCAGGTAAACAACCCCAACGGCGAACATCGCGAGCCCGAGCGGCAGAAACTCAAACATCGTAAATGCTCTGAGTCCACTTTTCTCCGCGATCGAACTAACCAAGATATTCGTTGATGTACCAATGAGTGTACAAACGCCGCCGAACATTGAGGCAAAGGAGACCGGCATCAATATCTTCGAAGCGCTGATGCCGGTTTCCTTCGCAACACCCAGCAGGATCGGAAGAAAAATAGCAATTACCGGCGTGTTATTGATAAACGCCGACAAAACCCCGACGATAAGCATGACCGCGATAATGCCGACCCAAAATCCACGTTTGAAAACGCTATTTGTAAATGCACCAAGGAAATTGACCGCGCCCGTTTTGAACAACCCCGCGCCAAGCACAAACATTGCTCCGACCGTGATCGTTGCCGAGTTGCTGAATCCCGCAAGTCCTTGTGACGGAGTGATTATTCCCGAGATAAGCAATAAAGCCATCACGAGCAGAGCCACAAGGTCTACCCGAAACTTCTCGGTAATAAATAAGACCGCGGCCAGAACGAGAACCGCCAGGACCACGATCATTTGAACTGTCATTTCTTAAAACCTTTAAAATCCGGATGAGAATTTTAGCAATATCTAGAAAATCCGGCTTGTTCAAAGTCACTATCCAAAGACAACGCAAATTCGAGATCGTACGCCCTCATATTCAAGAATGAAATACAGTCTGTAAGCGAAAACCTCTTATCGCTGTAGGTCTGAAACATATCCCAGCTCTTAAAAAAGGTCTCTTCATCAACGTGTACGAATGTGACGTGCGGACTGACAAGCAAATTCTCGCCTGCCCCAACTGCCTTTCATGATGATTACGGCTGTTTAAAAACGTGATCAATTCGTCGAAAACATAAGATGTTGTGACGAAATGGAACGGAGCCTTCGTCCCCTAATTCCATACTTTCAATGCGTCGACGTGATGTTGGTCGCTCGCTAATTCAAGAGCGATTAGAAAGCTTGTATCGAGAAAGAATCGTCTCATTTTCCCGTGTAAATATAATTGTCAAGATTCACTGAGGCATCCGTGATGGTATCCTCAACAGGGTTTTTTCCGAAACGGAAAATTGGATCATCGTCGGCGACAGGAATAACAACTATGTTTCTGCCCTGTTGCTTGATTTCAACTTCGTCGACTCCCTCGAGCATTCCCCTCGGAATGGTCACCCCATTTTCGGTTACGTGAGTTCTCATAACTAATTATACCTCCACCGCATCGATCTGAGCTTTTTGCAGTTTGCCCGAATAATCTACGTAGAGTGATTTCCACTCAGTAAATATATCAAGAACCTGCGTGCCGGCCTCTCGGTGGCCGTTGCCGGTGCCTTTTGTGCCTCCGAACGGCAGGTGAACTTCGGCACCGATCGTCGCGGCGTTTACGTAGCAGATTCCCGTATAAAGTTCCTGCATCGCGTAGAACGCTTGGTTCACGTCCTGCGTGTAGATCGCCGACGAGAGGCCGTATTGGACGCCGTTTACGATATCGATGGCTTCGTCGAGCGTTGAGAACGGAACGACACTTGTCACGGGTCCGAATATTTCTTCCTGCTCGATCCTCATTCCCGCTTTTACGTCGGTGAAAACGGTCGGTTCGATGAAAAAGCCATTCTTGAACGCTCCTTTCGTCAGACGATTTCCGCCGCACGCCAAGGTTGCCTTGTCCTGAGTTTTACCGATCTCGATGTAGTTCATGATCTTGTCCATGGCCTGCTGGTTGATGACCGGTCCAACTTCGGTCTTGGCTTCGAGGCCGTTGCCGACTTTGAGCTGTTTGACCTTTTCGACCAGCTTTTCGCAGAATTTTTTGTAGATCTTTTTATGAACGATCAACCGCGACGAAGCCGTGCAGCGTTGGCCGCTCGTACCGAACGCTCCCCATAACGAACCTTCGACCGCGTTATCGACATCGGCGTCATCCATGACTATGATCGCGTTCTTACCGCCCATTTCTAAGCTTACGATCTTGTTGTCGCGGGCACAGGCCTCAGCGATCAGCTTGCCGGTCGATGTCGAACCAGTGAATGAAATCAGCCGAATATCTTTGTGATTTACGAGTGCCGCTCCGGGCTCGCCGAATCCGTTAACGACGTTGACGACACCCGCCGGAATTCCTGCTTCTTCACAAGATTTGACCAGATTGATGGTGGAAAGCGGCACGTCTTCGCCGGATTTAATGACGACCGTATTTCCGCAAACCAGTGCCGGGATCAGCTTCCACGACGGGATCGCCATCGGGAAATTGAACGGCGTTATCAGCCCGCACAAGCCGACCGGCTGGCGAACGCACATCGCAAACTTATTCGGCATTTCGGCCGGCGTTGTGAATCCGTGTAACCTGCGGCCCTCACCGGCAGTGTAGTAGGTGCAATCGATCGCTTCCTGTACGTCGCCGCCGGCTTCCTTAAGCACTTTGCCCATCTCGCGGGTCATCTGCTGCGTAAATTCTTCTTTGTTCTTACGTAGGATCTCGCCGAGCGTAAACAATAACTCAGCCCGTTTCGGAGCCGGAGTACGCCGCCAGCGTGTCGCCGCATTCTTAGCTGCCTCGACCGCTGCGTTCACGTCGTCTTCATTCGAAGCCGGGAAACGTCCGACGATATCCGTCGTATCCGCCGGATTTACATTATCGAACCACTCGCCCGACGAAGATTTGACCCATTCTCCACCGATGTAATTTTTGTATTTTTTGATCTCAGTTTTTGCCATATATTTTGAGTCTGCCGCGTTTACCGAGTTTCGGGCCCGTTGATAATGTCTCAACGGACCCGACAAAACCCCGATCGACCGATCTGACTACCTTACCGTAAATTGTACTATTTTCAACTGTGTGCCGCTTATTGACTGATTATAAGTCAGGACGTGCAAAACGACCGCATCGCCGATCTTTAATTTAGCTACCGTCTCGTTGAATGCTTTTAGATCGGTAACGGGCACGCGGTTGATGCGTTGAATCAAATCGCCTTTGGCGAGTGCTCCGCGGCCGAGCGAATTCTTAACATCGGCGATGTAGCTTGCAGGATTTATCTCCTTCACCACTAAGCCTTTTAAGCCGGTTAGATCGTACTTTGCGGCCAGAGCGGCATCCATATCGCTCAACGTCAGGCCGAAAGGCTTTTGATCCTTAGCTCCGTCAAGCGGCAGTTTGCGCGGCTCGTCGTCGTTTATCGCGAATCGCGGCTGAACCGGACGCTCCTTGAGTTTGATCGAAGCCGTTCTGCGTTGAAGAGCCGTTCCCGCTTCTCGCAGGTACTGGAGTGAGATCGCCTGATCCGGCGGCGTCGAAGCGATCTTTGCGATCAAATCGGTCGCTGACTCAACAACCTCGCCATTAAATTCGATTATAATGTCGCCAACCTGCAGCCCCGCAATACCCGCGGGCGTTTCCTTGTCACGTATCTCGGTAACAATGGCACCCTTTGCGTCTTTCAATCCGTAAACCTTCGCGAATTCAGACTTTACCGAGTCAAGATATGCTCCGAGATAGCCGCGTTTGACCTTGCCGCTCTTGACGATCTGATCGTAAACGTTAATTGCCTGCTCGGACGGCAGAGCGAATCCGATGCCGCTGAATTCGCCGGTCGAGGTCGCTATCTGCGAATTGATGCCGATCACATCGCCCTGCATATTTACGAGCGGGCCGCCGGAGTTACCCGGATTGATCGCCGCGTCAGTCTGAATAAATTTTTGGAACGCGGACGCCGTCGGTGTCTCACGTTGTTTCTGCGAAATTATGCCGGCCGTCACCGTTTTCGCCAGTCCGAACGGCGAACCGATCGCGAGCACCCAGTCACCGACCTCCGCTTTATCGGAATCGCCAAACTTGACGAACGGCAGATCACGGGTCGCGTCGATCTTTAAAATTGCGAGATCCGTTTCTTCGTCATAACCGAGGACCTTCGCCTGAAATTCCTCGCCCGAATCAAGCTTCACCATAATGCGGGCGGCATTATTTATCACATGGGCGTTGGTGACGATATAGCCTGCCTTATCGACAATAAAACCGCTGCCGACACCGTAAACCGGACGCTGCTCCATTTGGCGGCGAAAAAACTCCATTATGTCGTCCGATGCTCCGGGTTGCGGCGTCTCCTTTGCAATCGGTTCGGCGACGCGGCTTTTTGTGTCAATGCTGACGACCGCCGGTTCGACACGCTTAGCGATCGAGGCGAATGAGATCGGGGCACCTTCGGGCTGAGCCATCACAACTCCAGCAGCGAAGAGAACCGTGAATAGAGTGGAAAAAACCGGGCGGTAGAATCGCGAATTATTTTTGAACATCAAATACTTCTCCAAAAAAAGACGTTATCCGAGAAAGAATCTATAGCTTAAGTATATCAAATCAACATCGATCTTTTGCGAGACAGGCGACCTACGGAGCGAGCAGAACCTTGAGAACACCTTTTTCGCCGGCTCGCACCATCGCGTTTAGGCCGTCAGCAAGCGAAAATCGATCATCGATCAGATCGGTAACATCGATCGCCCCGGTTTCGAGCAACTGCAGGGCCGGTTTCATCCGGCCGCACCGTGAACCGACGATCGTGATCTCGTCCACGACAACCCTTGATGCCTGCCACGTCGGATTCCCGTGAAATGTTGATTTGAGAACGATCTTCCCGCGCGGCCTGACGAGATCGGTCGCCGTTGCGAAGCCCGATTCCGAACCGCTGGCCTCGACAACCACATCGAATTGTTTGGCCATCGCCGGGCTGACGTCACCAAGCAAAACCGCCTCGACGCCTCGCCGCTCCGCGATCGCAACCTTATTTTTGTGCTTGCCGATGATCGTGACGTTCCTCGATCTCAAAGCGAGCGTCATTGCGCAAAGCAGACCGAGCTTACCGTCACCGATAACTGCGACCTTCGTGTCCGCCGAGATCTCTACCTGTTCCGTGATACCTAACGCGGCGGCGAGCGGTTCGGCAAAAACGGCCTGCTCGTCCGATACTTTGTCCGGAATCTCGATCAGATTTCGCGACGGCAGGATCAGAAACTCGGCATGACATCCTTCACGGCCGACGATCCCGAGCACGGTCCGCGCCGGGCAATGCCGCGAGTCGCCGTCGCGACATAGATCGCATTCGCCGCAACCCGCATTGATCTCACCGATCACGCGTTTGCCGACCAGTTGTGGTGCGTCTTTCGCAGATTCGACGACGCCCACAAATTCGTGCCCGATCGTGCCTTCAAAGCCGGCATATCCGCGAACGATCTCAAGATCGGTGTTGCAGATCCCCGAGAGAGACACGCGAACGACGGCCTCCGTATCGCTTTTTGGCACGGGAATTTCGCTCACCGAAAGTCGGCCGTCGCAAAATCTAAGAGCTTTCATCGAGTCTGGCATCACATCCTGTATATCGAAAATTTACTTTTTGCCTCTCTCTTATTATACTTACGCATCGAAGTTAGTCATATTTTACGGACGGTTCTGAATAGAAAAAGTTATGTATAAAATTATTTTGGCAATTTTAGTTTTAACGGTAATGGCTTTCGGTTTTGCGTGCGGCGGAGCTGGCGGCAGCACGGCGGCTCCTGGTTCGAGCGGTGATTCGCCGACCGAGGCCTACAAACGGCTTTACGAAGCAGTGAAGAAAAAGGACACCGAGGCGATCAAGGCTCAATTGACGGCTAAATCACAAGATTTTGCAAAAATGGCGTCCGAGCGTAACAACAAACCGATCGAGGAAGTTTTCGCCAATGGCTTCACCGCAACGACCTTCGCCGAAAAGCTGCCCGAGATACGCGACCAACGCGTTAGCGAAAATATGGGTTCGGTCGAAGTTTACAACTCAAAGGACAGCCGCTGGGAAGATCTGCCGTTCATAAACGAGAATGGCGGCTGGAAACTAGCCGTTGGTGAGCTCTTCGCCGGCTCGTTCAAATCGCCGGGCAAGGGCCGCGATGCTATCGAGAAAGAGGCCGCAAATGCCATCAATGGTGGCCCGGTCCCCGGAATACCGACCGGGCCGAACACGACCGTGACTAACGTTCCGATGAACGCTAACGTGATCATCCCGAAAGCAGCGACAAATGCCTCGAACGCTGCCGCCGACGCAAAGAAAAAATGATCGACGCCGCGGTCATCCGCGAAATCATTTCAGTTTACGCAAAACACGGCTGGACCCTTCGCCGTGTTTTGCTTTCTTCCTCTTTGGAGAAAGTTCTGGAAAAAGAATCACCGGTGCTGTTCGCCGGAGCCGCCACCCAAACTTCCGACATCGATGCCGTCTGGTTCTCTCGCGATACGAATGCAGGCGGCACGGCGTGGGAGATCAGGCATCTTAGTTCTGCGCCGTTTGCGTTGGTCGTGGTGATAGATGAAAAATCGGACACCTTTAAAGAAATTCTTCTCGATACCGAAGATCGGCTTCGCGAAACGGTCGGCAAACGTGTCACCGGTCACTAGAGCCGAAGCGTCGTTCTTGACAAGACGTATCGCGAATAGCAAACTTAGCCTATTGAAATGATGATGAAGGAATTCGGCACAAGGGTTGAAACAGTTTGGGATGGCCTCCGGCCGGTCACTAAAAAACTGATCGTCGGTGCTCTGCAATCCGGCACTGCTACACCGTCAACCAATGCCTCGCGCAAATTTTTCTACGACGCCCACGCCGACTGGGAGGTCAGTCGTCTGCTCACCGCTCTCGATGAACAATCGAAAACGCCGGCGATCCAGAAAAATGCTTCTAAATTAATCGAGATCGAACTGCTCGCAAACATTTGCGTGCGTGTTCTGGAAGATCAAACGGCGTCCGCCGAGGTTTTTATTCAACTCGCCGAGCGTGCTCTCAAAGACAACGATTACAACCGTCTCGACAAGCTCGCCGACCGTCTGACCGAGCGTTTCTCTGCCGGTGAGATAGCTGAAATAGTTCGTCAAACAGTAACTCCCCAGATCCGTGCTATCGCCTACGAGACGCTCGCGTTGTCGCCGATCCCGATCATTTTGCCCTTGCTCGACGATCCGCTCTACGCTGGTATCGCCGCCGCCGCTCTAGAGCAGAAAGCCTACGAGTTCGACTCGGACGAGGCTCGCGACATTCTTGATCAGTTCGACGCCGAGAATGAGTCGGTTGAATCTTAAAATTTCTAGTTATTTCTTAGGTTTTTTGATCCCAAAGCCCCAGCGGAAAGGTGTCCGTAAACACGAAACCCCAAAAGTTCTAACGCCGAACAGCATTATCGGTGCGGCAAATTTATTCTGCCAGCCGCGCGTTGCTTTCACACATTTGTACAAACGTTTGTCCGACGCCTTCCGCTCTGCACTTGTACCGCCAAAGTAATAATCTTTGTCGTGTTCGACACAGCAATCACGATAATTTCCATCCGGAAATATCGAACATCCGTCCGATTTAAAATCGGACGGCATGACCCGCGTTTGAGCCGTTTGAGTATTAGCGACCGCCGCAAATGCAGCGATCAGGAGAAACGATCTAGCAAACTTTTTCACATGCATCGGTCAAAATTAACTGGCTGAGACTGCACCTTCGATCTTAGATCTCTCACGGTTCATGTACATTGGGAACCTCGCCGTTAACTCGGCGACGTCGTGCCTCACCTTGGTTTTGACCTCTTCGGACTCCGGCTCGTGCATGACCGCTGCGATCATTGCTCCGATCAGTCGCATCTCAGCTTCTTTCATACCGCGAGTCGTCAGAGCGGGCGTGCCCAAACGAATGCCTGATGCGATGAACGGTTTATTCGTGTCGAACGGGATCGTGTTCTTGTTCGCGGTTATATGAACATCTTCCAGAGCCTTTTCCGCGACCTTGCCCGTGATTCCTTTGCCGTCCATGAATACATCGACAAGCATCAAATGATTGTCCGTCCCGCCGGACACGATCCGCAGACCGGCATTGCTCAATGTCTCGGCGAGAACCTTCGCATTAGCGATCACTTGTTGTTGATAAGCCTTGAAATCCGTGTGCAAAGCTTCGCCAAAGGCGACAGCTTTTGCCGCGATAATGTGCACCAGCGGTCCGCCTTGGATGCCCGGGAAAACGCTTCGGTTAATATCGGCGGCGAACTCTTCGCGACAAAGGATCAACCCGCCGCGCGGCCCGCGCAACGTCTTATGCGTAGTTGTCGTGACAAACTCACAATGCGGCACCGGCGACGGATGCAATCCGGTCGCAACGAGACCGGCAATATGTGCCATATCTGCCATCACCTTTGCCCCAACCGAACGGGCGATCTCGCCGATCCGTGCAAAATCTATTATTCGCGGATACGCCGAAGCACCGCAGATCAAAAGTTTTGGGCGTGTTTCCTCCGCGATCTTTTGCAGTTCGTCGTAGTCGATCAGCTCAGTATCTTTACTTACGCCATAGTCAGCGACCTTATAATTCACCCCTGAAAAATTCAGCGGATGCCCGTGCGTTAAATGTCCGCCGTGCGACAAATTCATCCCCAATATCTGATCGCCGTGGTCGAGTGCGGCCATAAAGACCGCCATATTCGCCTGTGCACCGGAATGCGGCTGCACGTTTGCATGCTCGGCCCCAAATATCTCTTTCGCCCGATCGATCGCCAGAGTTTCTACCACGTCCGCAAACTCACAACCGCCGTAATACCGCTTACCCGGATAACCTTCAGCGTATTTATTCGTAAAAACGGTTCCAGCCGTCTGCAAAACTGCCTCGGAAACAAAGTTCTCCGACGCGATCAACTCAAGCCCATCCGCCTGCCGCCGAACTTCATTGTCGATCGCACCGCTCACGATCGGATCGACGTCTGAAATGTTTGCCGTGAAAAAACTGTTCTTGTTCATAGATATTAAATTTGAATAATTTCCTGAAGGCTGAGGCCGTGGATAGACTTCTACAACTTCGTTCCAGTCTTTCACCCGCTGCATCTGCTCAATCAAAAATAAGCAACTTGCTAAATCTTATTCGCTCGATGTAAGATTCGCAATAACGGGGATTGGCATCTCAGAATTAGTTTTAGAATCCCAACCATTTTCTAGAATCAGATTTTTAATTCATTGAATGGGGCAAAGGCATCAAAGATGCACAAAGTAGGGAATCCAAAAGAACAGGCACGCCGAAAAAGTAAGCGTAGAGTATAAAAAATTATTTTAGCTTTGGAAGGAGATTAATTAATTATGGCACTGAATCGTTCAGACAAGATCACGTTGCTCGCAGCGTTCATTTCATTTTTATTTTCGGTAAGCATTTGGTTTGGGTTGTTGGGCCCAGGTAATCGCGACGCAGCGATCTTTGTCGGTTTGTGGGTGCCATCTATACTCGCTCTTGGCCT
>JBBRUA010000085.1:0-10576 GCA_038248245.1 Pyrinomonadales bacterium
GGTGAAGACGATCACTGATCGTTCGTATTCGGCGGGTGATCTGAGGGATTTTAATGAGGCTGAGTTCAGCCTGAATTCGGAAGATAATCTGCAGCGGGCGCTCGCGGCGGCGGAGCAGTTGCCCATGATGGCTTCGCGGCGAGTGATTCGGATCACGGACGTCCGGATAACGGCGGGCGGAAAAGGCGACACGATCAAGGAAGATCACGAGTCGCTGCTTAAAGCATATTTTGAGCGTCCATCTCAGACATCCGTCGTTATCTTTGTCGCTGATGAACTAAACGGAGTCCGCAAGATGGGAAAAATGCTTCGAGCGCAGGGCGGAGCGATCGAATTCATCAGTCTCGATGACAGAGAGTTAACGGAGTGGGCGCGTAAAGAGTTCAAGGAAAAAGGTGCGGGAATAGATGAACCGTCGATACGTCTTTTGATCTCACTGGTCGGGCCAAACGTCCGGCGGTTGACCAATGAGATCGAGAAACTATCGACCGCCGCGATGCCGGAGGGCGTCATCGACAACGACCTGATCAACGCACTGGTACCGAACTCACGAGAACTGACCAATTTTGAGTTAACCGATCAGATTGTTCGCAAGAACAAGAAAAAAGCGCTCGAGGTTTTGCACAAGATCCTCGACGACGGAGCCGAACCCGTCATGCTCGTCGGCCTTATATCGTATAATTTTCGCCGTTTGATGATGGTCGGTGATATGATGTCGCGCGGAATCGATCGCCGCGAGGTCGCCCGCGTAATGAACCTGCGGTACAACGATCAGGAAGATTTTCTAAAGGCCGCCAGACAGATCGGCGACACTAAGCTCTCTCACGCGTTGAGGCGCATTGCCGCGACAGATCTCGCTCTCAAAACATCGATCGGCGGTGGTGGCCCAGTCGGGTCGCGAATGCAGATCGAGACGCTGGTATGCGAACTCGCTAATCTTTAACCTCAACAATAAAAATTTAGATCGGCGATAGCTCAGCCGCCCGATTGAAGTAAGTGTAGAGCGCATTGAAATCGCTTACGGCTCGGTTGAGAATGAGCGGCAATTGGGCAAGGTCCTGATTGTTCACGACGAGATTAAGATTTCGCATAAATGCCTCATGGGCGTTCATCGTGGCACCGGCGTCTTCGAGCGAAACGAGGAAAAGGCGACGGCGTTCGGACGAATACATCGAGTTCGCCTTCTGCTGGATGACGGCCGCTCCGCCGAGTTCGGGAGCGAAATCGGGCGAGAATATCAGCATTTCGGTCTTTCCGTCGCGGAGCCGTTCGTTCGCCTGGGCCGGCGTTTGGGCGATGTAAACCTTGTACCCGGCGGCTGCCAGGATCTGCGCGGTCTCATCCATTTTTTCTCCCAGACATAGCAATACCCGGCGAGGTTTTTCTGACATTTCAGGCTCGTTATCCAGTGAGCCTTTATCCGTCTGCAAGGCGTTCATCAGCGAGCGGAGCGCGCTATTTATCTGAATTCCCGATTCTTTCTCGGCAAACTCCTTAGCATTGTCCGGCACGGCTGCGGCTGCGGTGTTCGAGGTTAATTGATCGACCGTTGACGGCCCTTTGCCAGACGCGTCTTTCTGGACGCGCAGCATATTCTGGCATCGTGGGCAGCGGACCGTGAAATTGCCGCTAGGGATCTTTGATTCGTCTAACTGTAAGGAAACAGAGCAGTTGTCGCAACGGATAATCATGATGTTAGTGTTTAGTAGTTAGTAGTTAGAATTTCGACGAATTAGGAAGATCAGATTCTGGCTTCTGGCTTCTGGCTTCTGACTTCTGAATTCCCGCTTCTCCCAAAGCTATTCGATCATGCTGAGAACCGAATCCGGATTCGGCGATGGAGGCGGAGGGGCTTGGGCGGCGGCATCGGCCAAGTTCTGCGCCTGTTGCGGCCGGTTAGCACCGGCATAGTCCTCGGTGGATGACAGGCCTTTGAGCTGAAGAAGAAGGTTGTTCTGATTAGTCGCAAACGACAGGCCGTCCTCCATAGTGATGTCGCCGCGTTCGATCATGTCCCTGATCACCGAATCGAAATCCTGCATTCCGTCGATCTCACCGTCACGGATCGCATCGAGCAGAGACTTACCCTCGCTCTCACCTTTTTCGATGTATTCTCGGGTTCTCGGGTTCGATTTCAGGATCTCGACAGCTGCCATACGGCCTTTGCCATCGGCTTTTGGGATCAAACGCTGGGAAACGATAAAGCGGAAAGTTTGAGCGAGCCGCGTACGGATGATTCGCTCTTCGTTCTTAGGATAAAGACCGACGATGCGGTCGATCGTTTTCGAGGCGTCGATGGTGTGGAGCGTTGACAGCACGAGGTGGCCCGTTTCGGCGGCTTCGAGGGCAATGTCGGCAGTCTCGAGGTCACGCATCTCGCCGACAAGTATTACTTTTGGTGCCTGTCGAAGAGCGGCACGCAAGGCAGAAGCGAAATCCTTTGTATCTGCACCGACCTCGCGCTGATTGATCGTCGATTTTTTATGCTTATGCAAAAACTCGATCGGATCTTCGATCGTCACGATATGATATGCCTTGATCTCGTTGATACGGTCTATGATCGCCGCGAGGGTCGAAGTCTTTCCCGATCCGGTCGGACCCGTTAGAAGCACGATCCCGTTTCGGATCTCAGCGATGCCCTCGAGGGTTTTGGGAAGTCGCAGGAAATCAAAATTTGGTATCTCGTGCGGGATTACTCGCATGACGATCGAATATGAGTTCCGCTGCTGAAAGATATTGACGCGAAAACGGCATTTGCCCGGTAATGCGTAGCTGAGATCTGCCGTGCGAGTTCGCCAAAGCTGATTCGCCGCATCCGGATTATCGCGAAGTAAAGACATCGCGATAACCTCGGTTTGAAAGGCGGATAATTTGCCAAGACCGATCGGCGAGGTTGGATAAAGAACACCATTGATCTCGACCTGCGGCTTCTGATTAGCCGAAAAATTAAGATCGCTGACATTATCTGATGTGAGCAACATCTGCTCAATTATGGGCGCTATATCTAGCAGGCTCATGGATTAGATTACTCCCGGATTGATTCTGGTCGTGGCAGGCGTGACTGTCGATACTGACAAAACGCGTAATGGCGAGCCGCTTTGCCTCATTTATTATGAAACATAGGCGATAGAGAATGCAAGTTATATTTTAACGCCGATAAACAATATTTATTCTAGATAAAAATAAATCTTTTCATCTATTCTTCGATCTGCCTGGATTGCGCGAGCAAAGCACCGATCATCGCGAGTGAATCGGCACCGGCGTCGAGGACGGATCGGGCATTCTCAAACGTGATACCGCCGATCGCGACGAGCGGGATTCGACCTGTGATCTTACGAACCTGTGCGAGCATTTCGAGGCCGACAACCTCATCTGGATCGATCTTTGTAGTTGTCGGAAACACGGGGCCGAAAGCGATGTAGTCGATGGGAAGTTCGATCGCCCCTCGAACCTGTTCGAGGGTATGGGTAGAGAATCCGATAACGGCATCGTCGCCCAGCAAGCGTCTGGCGGCGTCCGGCGGGAGATCTGTCTGGCCGAGGTGAACCCCGTCCGCGCCGATCGCCATCGTGATATCGACGCGGTCGTTGACAATCAGCATTACACCATTTTTACGACAAAGATCAGCGGCTTTCTTAGCGTCCGCGAACCAGTCGAGCGGAGCGGCGTGCTTTTCGCGAAGCTGAATGATCTTTGCTCCGGCGGCAATCAGATGGCTAACCTGCTCCGAGTGCGAGATTCCCGAAATACGTGTGTCGGTGATCGGATAGATTTTGGGTATTTTGAAACGCACGATATTAAACGAGGCTTTTCATCATCAGAAAGCAGGCTTCGCCATTATTGTAGTATTTGTTTATCCGCTGGACGATCATATAGCCGTTCCGATGATAAAGCTCCTGGGCACCCGTGTTGCCGACGCGAACCTCGAGTACGACGGTGCCGATCTCGCGGGCGCGGATGGCATTTTCAAGATGCGTCAGCATTTTTTGAGCAAGCCCGCGACGCCTGTGTTCGGGAGCGACCCCGATGGTCGTCAGGTGAGCCGAGCCATTTTCGTTTACCATGACAAACGCGAATGCGACCAATTCTCCGCCCGCCGCGACTATCCGGTAGCTGATCGTTCGCGGTTCTTTCAAAAGGTAATCGAACGTGTGTTTGGTGTAATTGTCACCCTTTCGAAAGCAGCGAATGTTTAGGCGAAGGACTTCTTTTAAGTTGTCGATCGTAAGCGGATGGATCGAGTACGTCGTTTGAGCCGCCGGAACGACGATCTCCTCCGGCTCGTCTAAGACGGGCGAGGCGAAAAAGTTTTTGATTCTAGCTAAAACAGCCATCGTGAATTTAGTTACAGAGTTACAGAGTTTCTGAGTTGCAGAAGTTTCAGAGTTCTGGAATTGCACTCCCGCATCATAATCAACAGCCATCTATTCTCTAAAACCCTAAAACTATAATATCAGCATACAGTCGCCGTAGCTGTAAAAACGGTATTCCTCGGCGACGGCGTGCCGGTAGGCGTCCATGATGAGTGTGTGACCGCCGAACGAAGATGTGAGCACGAGCAAAGAACTTTGCGGCAAATGAAAATTCGTGAGAAGTGCGTCGATAGCGGCGAATTTATATCCCGGCGTGATCGTTAGTTCAGCATCGGAAATTCCGGCGATGAAACTTCCCGTTTTCGTGATATTGCTTTCGAGTGCGCGGGTCGTGGTCGTGCCTATCGCAATTATTCGGCGGTTTTCGCTTTTTGCGAGGTTTAGGATTGCAACGGTCTCTTCACTTATCTCATAGCGCTCCGCCGAGACCTTGTGGTCGGCAATCTCGGTGACGCGAACCGGCTCGAACGTCCCATAACCGACGTGCAAAGTGATCTCACAGACCTCAGCTCCGACCAAATTTATCTCATCGAAAGTCTCATTCGTAAAGTGCAGACCGGCGGTCGGTGCGGCGATCGCACCGCGGGATTTGGCATAGACCGTCTGATACCGTTCCCGGTCGATATCGACGCGGGCGGCTTCGCGTTTGATATACGGCGGCAGCGGAGTCATGCCGATCCGGTTTACGATCTCAAAAAAATCACCGTCCGCCGTAAACCTCAGGCGGACTTTGCCGTCGGGCAGCCTCTCGACGGATTCGGCAGCTAACCGCTCGTCAAAAACTATCTTTTTGCCGGGCGACAAACGCTTCGCGGGACGGGCCAGAACGTCCCAGCATCCGTCGGCGGTTTCGTTCACCAGAAACGTCTCAACACTTGCACCGGTCGTTGTTTTGCCGATCAAACGTGCGGGAAAAACCTTCGTATTATTCAGCACAACGACATCGCCGGACCGGGCAAACTGGGGCAGATCGACAAACGCCATGTCGCTGATCTTTCCCGAATTTCGGTCGACGACCAGCATACGCGAGGCGTCCCGTTTTTCCATCGCGGTCTGTGCGATGAGGCTTTCGGGTAGTTCAAAATCAAAATCGGAGATCAGCATATGGTGTAACCAAAAACTGTTTTAACTGGAAAAAAGGTTGTTTCAGTCCAGGGATTAGTCTATAATTTAAATCTCAACTTCAGCCTTAGGCATTATTTTATAGGCATCTAAACAGTTGATAATTGTATCAATAAAAGTGTGATCGCCGGTTGTCGACACGACAACTTGCTTTCGTTGGGCGATCCAAAGATCGCTAATAAAAGGGAGAATATTATGAAGAACCAGAAAACTTTTACAGTAATTTTAACAGGAGCATTTTTCGCTATCGCAGCCATCGTTATGCCGATGTCGGCGAACGCACAGCTTCGATATCAGAATCAGTACTCGAAGGCACAGGTCGGGCAGACGATTTCGCGGCTAGAATCTAGCAGCTCGACGTTCAGGAACGACTTTGATCGTGCAATGGACAACAGCAATCTTAACAACACCTCGACCGAGGATCGTTACAACAAAGATGTTAAAAATTACGCGGACTCGCTGACAAGCCTTCGACGCGAATTTAACCGTAACAACTCTTGGTGGCAGGTTCGCAACAACGTTCAGGGTGTCATCGGTCAGGCAACGACCGTCAACACCTGGATGAATAACCTGAACTTTCGCCGCAATATCGAACGCCAGTGGAACCAGATGCGTAACGACTTGAATACGCTCGCCGACACATTCGACCTCCAGGGTCTCGAAGGCGGCGGTTGGAATGGCGGCAACAACGGTGGTGGCTGGAACGGCGGCAACAACGGCGGCGGTTGGAACGGCAACGGGCAAACGAGCAATCCTCCGAACTGGGCACGCGGTACATTTTACGGCACGGCACCTGACGGTTCGCAGATAACGCTGACCTTGTCGAACAATGGCCAGGTGACAGCGATGATCAACGGTAGCCCGAGTTACGGAACCTACTACCGGAACTCGATCAATATCAACGGTGCCAGAGCACGCGTCACACAGCAGGGCAACGGGCTCCGCACGACCCGCAACGATAACGGTGAGGTCATCAATTATTTCCGTGACGGTTTCGGCAACAACAACGGTGGCGGCTGGAACGGCGGCAACAACAATAACCGTCCGTCCAGCTGGGCAGTAGGTTCGTTTACCGCTCAAAACCCGCAGAACGGCGGTACGATCTACCTTACCGTTTCGAATGACGGCAAGGTGACGGTCAACATGGGCGGCAATATGTCCTACGGCTCGCTCAACGGCAACACGCTAAACATGAACGGAGCGACAGCCACTGTCTCCAAAAATGGCAACGGCATTCGCACGACCCGTAACGATAACGGCGAACGCATCAACTATCGTCGTCAGTAAGACGATATAGACCAATAAAAACGGCGTGTCTGAGAATCAGGCACGCCGTTTTTGTTTGTATACAATAAACCCGAAGGCTCATTGAATCGTTAGTTTGTGATCACCTTAGTTAATTTTTTTATCATATTATCACCCCCTTCATTTGTAAGAATACAATTTCGTTCTCCAAAAAGCTACAACTTTCTCCGCTCCCGGTAATATGCTAAATCTGCCTGCCGGATACCATCGCCCGGCCGTACTCGACCCGATGAGGGCCTTGTCGTCGGCAGACGCGAGACGGACGAGCCCTATCAGCGAAAGCCGGACGTCTGCGACAAAAGGCAGCTCTTCTAAATAAAAAATAACGGACCGGATCCGTCCAAGATGTTTAGCCGCGCAAAGTCTTACATAGAGTTTGAGATTATGACTATGTTTTGCAAAAGTGGCCGCTTTCGTAGAAAGTAAATTGCATGATCGAAATAATCGGCTGGGCAAGTTCTTTTATTCTCCTTGCGACCCTCGTCAGACAGGTTTACAAGCAATATCAAGAGCGATCAAGCGAAGGAGTCTCGAAATGGCTTTTTATTGGACAGCTGGCGACATCCGTCGGATTTACTATCTATAGTATCGGCACCGGCAACGCCGTGTTCATAGTCACGAATTCGCTACTGATGATCAACAGTATTGCGGGAATTTTCCTTTTCTTTAAATATCGGGACACATAGGATGTTCATCTGCCGTTTTGCGGATCCTCGATGTTTTGGATTATTTGTGAGATAAGTAGCCCGGCTCAACCGGTTCCATTAGTTCCCGGATCTGGTCTTCACAATCGACGCCGACTTTTTTTGAGATCCGTTGGAGCAGCTCAAGCATTTTGTGTTCTCCTGATGGGCGAGCAGCTTGACCTGTACGTCGAGGGCGTTCCGCCTGTCCGATTCCTCGGTCTCGCGGTTCTGACTAATTAGAATGATCGTTGAGAGAAAGATCGCTTCGAGCTAAGGTTAAAAGCGTATATGGGAACGGGTCGAAATTAAAAGAAGCAATCGACGATGGTCCACAGGTCGAACCAGATGATGTGGACAAAGACGAAGATCATGCTGACGCAACCGGCTTTGTGAGATTACGAGGAACGTTTCCTATCTTTACGTACGAGGGGCGACAGAGTAGAAGGTTCGGAAAGTTTGTGCATCCTGTCAACGGTTGGCGACATCGAAATCATGGAAGACGCTCCATAAATCATGGGCTCCAGAACAAAAGCGAATCTTGCCCAGCTTGGACTACTTTGCCATTCACATATGTTTAGCCGCGACAACAAAAAAGGGTTCGGCTGAGCCTTTATTTATCGAAAAACTAGAGGATTTAGGAAAGTTTTTAAAAAATGTGTGGTACCGAGGGTCGGAGTCGAACCGACATGGGCGTTAAGCCCGCTAGATTTTGAGTCTAGTGCGTATACCAATTTCGCCACCCCGGCAGGTGAACTAAAAATAATACTTTTCTTGCGTGCACAGGTCAAGACCGGGATTTTCAAATACCCTGGAACGGTAATCTCCTTAGGAAGGATCGGTCGCGGCCCCGCGGATGATCGCTGACCGTTACGCCGAAAAAAATGGAGAGTAAAAAGCCGGGCACGAAGTAGCGATTGATCCTTGCTCGCTCTTCGTGCCCAACTTTTACGAGGACCTGCCGCTGCCAAATTCGTACGTAAGATAAGGCACGCTCGCATCAGCGTAAGACCTGAAATATTACAAACATTAACTACAGATAGAGCGACGACGCAGATAAGGATTATTTCCCATCTGCGTTTTTCGAGTTTATTTGCGGCTAACTTTTGTCAAATAGTACACACCACCCGCTCACGCAGGCAGTTCTGACTATTGGGTGCAGCTGCAGGTCGTGCCGTCGGTTACGAGGAGGTCGTCTATGTACTGGCCCTCGCGGAATCCGCCAACGTCGGTACCGACTTGCCAGCGAAGTTGAACCTGCTGCCCGGCGGCGGTCTGAGGCAGGCGGACTGCTGTCGTGATGAATTCGGATGTCTGGTTGATACCGCTGCGCCCTGACCAACCCGGCCGGCCGGCTAGTGGGTTTTGGCAACAGGCATCGAGCAGGCCGTCATAAGCTCCGGCTTCGAACACGCCTCCCGCAACAATTATGTCCTGCCACGGTGCGTTCCCGATCTTGATGTCGAGCACTGAGCCGTCATATAGACGGTTACGGAGAAATGTCGTTTCGAACTCGTACCAATTGCGGAATGAGAGCTTCGCATTCGGCGTATCGACAGCGAAAACCGGTGTCAGCATTTCACTGCGACCAACCTGATTGAGATCGGGTGAGAAAACCGCCTTCGAGCCGGATTGTGAACGAGCGGCGCTCACACGCCAGTTTCGCGGACCGTCGGGCAAACCGTTGATATTTGTCGCCGAACGCATCCATCGGACGGGCAAAAAGCCTTGTTGGATGCGATCGAAATTCTGCTGAAACGCGACCTTTGGCCTGCCGGTCGGCAACGTTATAACAATCGTTCCGACGTTCGTAAGGCCTTCTTGCAATTGAAGCGTCAACGTAATGGGGACACCGCAAGTAACGCCCGTTGCGACGGTGAATGAGAATGGTCGCGTGACGAGAGGTCCATTCACAGACATCGGACCATAGAATTGTGAGCCTCCCGGATTCGTCACGCCGCCGCTAGGTTGGAGCGTCGCGAGGAGGTTTTGAGTCGGCAGGCTGCCCGTGTTCTGCAGACTGATATTTACGATGACCGTTTCGCCCGGATCAGGAGCTCCGTTCGCGCCGCAGCTCTCGCCGGTAACTCGAGTGACCGGGTTCTCAAAAACGGGAATCGGCTGTAATGCAAAATTTTGCGTTAGCGTCTGGCCGTTCGTTGGGCTCACAGTCACGGTCTGCGGAAGAAAGCCCCGAGCGGAAGCCGTCAGGGTGTACGATCCGGGCAAAACGACCAAGTTTCCGTAGTTGCCGCTCGCCGTAGATGTGCGCGAATATTGCCCGGCCGTGACCTTTACGTTTTCGACCGGTTGGCCGCTGGATGCATTTGTCACGTGGCCCGTTATCACAGATCTTGGGGTCGCCGTACACTCGGTGAATTTGAACGAACCGATCCGTGTCAGCCACGTAAAATCGCTGAAATCTTCGCTCGCCTGCGTATAATATTGACCGGTTTGCCAAAAGGTACAATCGTCGACCGGATCGACCGTCAGCCCGGCGTAGTCGCCCCAACGCCAGCCGAAAGCTTTTTGCACGCCGGTGCCGCCGATGAGCGTTTCTTCGGCGCGGAAAATTCCAGCCGGTTCACCAGCGAGCTTACCGGAATAGAGTATTGACGGCTTTTTCGTTTCTGTGACGAAGTTGTAGCCAACGGCCAGATTGCCCTGATTATCTTGCGCGACACTGCCGATCCACCTCGACGACGAGTTGTCGCCGATCGTAGATTGCTCGGCAACTACGAATGCATCTCCCGTGCGCTTCAATTCGTAAACGCGGACGCCGGCACGGTACGGATCGACGGTTGACGTGCGAACCGTTTGGTTAACGACCAGCGATTCGCTTGAGCCGAAATTGCGGTAGGCGAGACGAAAATTCAGGCGGTCGCTGTTGGCGTCGAGGCGTTCGCCGGGAGCCGGCTGGGCGATGTCTGTCCTGTCGGGCGGGCTGGTCGGGTCGAATGCGGCGACGGGCAGCGGGCTTTCGCTCCGCTCGATAAATGTTGACGCAAGTGGGTTTGCAAAATCTGCGTGAAAATCGAACAGGCGAATGGCGTCCGAAGCCTCGCCGTATTCGTCCGCCGAATAACTCGCGAA
>JBBRUA010000086.1:0-10518 GCA_038248245.1 Pyrinomonadales bacterium
CTGCGACGCTGTTCTGTTTATCGTCGCCGAACCAAAATCCGAAGCTGATGACCTCGTGCGAATAGGCCTCGCGAGTGACCATGTTGGCACCGTCGATCGCCGGAGCGGTTTTGCCTGAGAAACGCGTCAGAGCAAGGTCGAAGCTGTGCCAGAAAAGATGGACAGGCGTCGATTTGCCCGTAAAACGGCCGCGAAATTCCTCGAAAATATCATCGACCTCGACCAGTATCTGATGAAAACGCTCGACGTACTCTTTATCGTAAGACTTATTCTCATGGTCGTCGGCGAATGGCGTCGTTGACGGAACTTCGTACGGTTCGGCCTTGATGTCGGGCTCGATACCGAGTTTGGCGAGATTCGCAAAAATACTGGCATAAAAATCCGCGACCGTCAGTCCATCGTAGATCGCGAAATCCTCTATTCGACCGTCGCTCGTGCGTATCTTCAGCTCATGTTCTTTCAGATCGAACTCGATCTCAAAATTTCCTTTCGCATACGGCATCGCCCGCGTCGACAGGCCTCGCGGTGTTACATAAACCGGTACGTGCCACCAGTGATTGATGCGGTGGTTCATCGCGAGCCTGATCTTGCCGACGATCTGCAGATACAGGTGCAGAGTGTTCTTTGTCGAACGCCAATTGTCGAGCGGTATTTCTGGAAATTGAGCCGATCTCTCGTTCATATTTAAAAGGTCAACGATGTAAGAATCAGTTCGCTATCGCTCGCGGTTCTGACCTAGCCACGCGGCGACGTTTGTGACGTATTGCTTGATGTCGTCGAGTTTTGCCGGATCATCTTTGTACTGCGTTCCCGGAGGTTCGGCGAGAAATGTCGGACAGCCGGCATCGGTGTCCCAGTTATAATCGACCAGATGGTGAAAGCTCGATTCGGCGATCGCGCGGCCGAGAGTGTTGCCGTGATCGTCATCGCTCTTATCAAAAGCAACGATCAGATTGAAATCGCGGCCGGTGACCTTGCTTTTTCCGGTCGCAATTACTCGTGCCGAATTATCGCCTGCCGGAGCCCCGATCCCGCCTTCGTGCGGGTGTGCGGGGAAGTATTTTATCGCAGTGCCGTCCGGTTTTTGGAGTAGCTCGTGAATTTCGCCGACCGTCTCGATCTCCTGATAATCTCCGTTCGCGCCCGAATGATAATTCGGAAAGTCGATATCCATCGCGAAGCCATCGTCACGCTGATTGCGCGTTTCGTCCGGATCAGGGTTTTTCGAATTAAAATAATGAGCGGCACCGATGCCGCCCAACGTACACAGAGATGAACCGAGGTCAAAATGATCGCGGGTCGCAAAGATCCCGCCGCCGCTCTGACGAAATCTCGTTATCCCTTCGCAATCCTTTGTGGAGAGACCGTCACCCGTGTCCACCGCAAACAGCCACATCTGGTCAAATCCCGCCGTATCCAAGACGCTCAAAACCGGATCGTTGCCGTCCGCATCGTTCTCGCGATCGCGACCGGTCACCAGATACAGAGGCTCGCCCGAATCGTTCTTTATCGATTCCAGATGCTGTTTTATTAACGAAAAACGGCCGATATGCCAGTCGTCAGGCGTAAAAGGAATCGTCGTTTGAAGCAGAATGTTAATCGGTTCCGTCATTTTATTTCGCCTTCTCTTCGATCTCCAGAATGTCGCCTTCGGTAAACAAATACGTTTTCATATGTTCGTCGAATTTCGGATTGTTGCGCCGCAGCCATTCGAGGGCCATCACGGCATGCTCGATCTCCTCGTCACGGTTGTGTTCGAGGATCTTCCGCAACTGCTCGTCGCCGGTCTGCTCTGCCCGCTGGTTGTACCAGTCCACCGCCTCGAGTTCCTCTTGAACCGACTTGATCGCCCGTGAAAAGTTGCGCGATTTCTCGCTCATTTTGTCGTAATCTTCATGCCATTCCGCACTTGTCGCCATTTTTGTTTGTCCCCTTATTTAATGAATATATCTAGAATAAATTGAAAGATCCCTTGCCGTCGGCAGAGTTTGAGCGAATGAATCTTCCTCGTAACATCCACCACTGCCGCAACCATTCCGAATGAACGTATGATCGAACCATCGTAGACTCATATTCGCACTGATCGACCTTTTAGTTGTAAGCAACTTTAAGTCTACGCAATTTAATTCACGTTCTCAAATTATTTGATTCGTCTGCCGAAATTGCTATAACTGAACCGGGACGACACGAAAAAAACGATGATCGAGACTAAAACTGTTAAGTTTCTTAAGGATCTGGGACGCCATAACGACCGGGAATGGTTTCAGGCAAACAGAAAAGCGTTCGACGACGCTCAAGACAACATGATCGCGTTTGCCGGTTATCTGATCGGAAAGATCGGGGAGTTTGACGATGAGGTGGCGATGATCGATCCGAAAACGTGCGTCATGCGTATCTACCGCGATGTCCGGTTTTCAAAGGATAAAAGCCCTTACAAATCGAATTTCGCGATCTACATCAGCCCCGGCGGCCGGAAAGCTATGAAAACCGGCTATTACTTTCATCTCGAGCCGGGAAAAAGTTTTATCGCGGCCGGAAGGTATGGGCCTGAACCTGCGGAAGTACTGAAAATTCGAAACGCGATCGTCGCAAACACGGACGAATTTCTCTCGATCGTCGAAAATAAAGGATTTCAAAAAACTTTCGAGCTCCGCGACGAGCGTCTTAAGAATGCCCCGAAAGGCTTCGACCCGGAGCACAAAGCGGTCGAATATCTGAAGATGAAAGGCTGTACGGCGTTCAAAGATTCAAGCGATGACGATCTGATAACGAGCGACGAATTTCCTAGGTTGATCGTTAAAACGTTTAAGGACAGCTATCCGCTGATGTCATTTCTGAGAAGGGCACTCAAGGCATAGGTTATTTTGTCAGATCGTCTTTTTCGATCTGACTGATCTTTTCGACTCGCCGCTCGTGTCGTCCCCCGTCGAAATCGGTCGTGAGGAATGCTTTGACGATCATTTCTTGTTCGTCCGCAGGAATATATCTGGCGGCGAGCGATAGGACATTTGCGTCGTTGTGCTGACGAGCGAGGCGCGCGATCTCCTCGGTCCAGGCGACGGCTGCACGAATGCCGGGCACTTTGTTCGCGGCTATCGCCATTCCGGTTCCTGAGCCGCACACGAGCAATCCTTTCTCGTATTCACCACTTGCCACGGCCTCGCCTACCTTTTTCGCATAATCCGGGTAGTCGACCGACTCGAACGAATCGGTCCCCATGTCTACATACTCGACCCCGATCGCGTCGAGCGTTTTCTTTATCTTTTCTTTTTCTTCAAACCCAGCATGGTCGGCGGCGAGTGCAACTTTCATACGTGCATTCTATTCCTTTCGGCTCGGCAGGTAAACGCGCCGGAAATCTATTTCACCGATCGCTTTTTCGTAAATTGTTTGGCTGAATGAGCAAAAGGGCATATAATCACGACAGCCGAACGTTTTTATGATGTCGCGATCTGTCGTCAAAATATTATTCTGCCTTTTGTTCGCTTTCGCGTGTTGCGCGGGCGATGTATCCGCGCAGGATTTTTTGCCAGACCTCGTCAAGCGAATAAAACCGTCGGCGGTTGCTATCGAGACGTTCGATGCGAAAGATAATACGATCGCCCGCGGCAGCGGATTTTTCATCGCACCTGACCGCGTCATCACTAATCGCCACGTCATCGAAAGATCGAGCCGCGTCGAAATTCATCTGCTCGACGGCAAGCGTTTTCCGGTTCGCGGTGTGCTCGCAATTGATGGCGAAGGCGATCTCGCCTTGCTGCAGGTCGATGTGCCGAGAAATTTGGCAGTGCCGCTGCCGATCGTTCGGGCCGTGCCTCAGGAAGGCGAATCGATCGTCGTTATCGGCAATCCGTTCGGTCTCGAGGGCAGCGTTTCAAACGGTATCGTTTCCGCCGTCCGCGAGATCTCGGGCTACGGCAAGATAATTCAGATCACCGCGTCGATCTCGCCCGGCTCGTCCGGTTCGCCGGTCGTAAATATGGCGGGGCAGGTCATCGGCATCGCGACATTACAGGCCGCCGAAGGCCAGAATCTCAACTTCGCCGTGCCCGCCGAGCGGATCAGCCAGCTAAAGATCGGCGAGATTCAGACATTTTCTTCGCTCAATTCAGAAGCGCAAAAAAACAAGCGTTCATCCGCGGAAAGGCTTTATTCGCAAGGTTTGGCCCAGCTTTCCCGCGACGATTACGCGAGAGCGGTACCGTATTTTGAACGAGCGGTCGAGGCCGACCCGAATTACGCTGAGGCGTGGTATCAGGCGGGTTTTTGCTATGGAGTTTTGGGTCGTCACGCCGAGGCCTTGCGTGCCTCGCGAATGGCGGCGAAACTTCGCCCTGAATGGGCCGCTTCGTTTGTAAATATCGGAGCTTCCAGCTACGCCCTCGGCCAATATAAAGAGGCTCTCGATGCCTACCGCCAGGCCGTTCGGCTCGACGAAAATAACCCCGACACGCAGTATTCGTTGGGTCTCGTCTTCGGAAAAATGGCACGACCCGACGAAGAAGTGCTGGCATATCGCCGTGCCGTCGCGATCAAGCCCGATCACGTCGGCGCGATGGAAAAGCTCGGTATCACGCTCTTCAAACAAAAGAGATTCGCCGACGCGGCGATCGTCTTCGATCAGCTAAAAATTTATAAGCCTGACGCCAAAACCTACAACAGCCTCGGCGAAAGCTACCTCGAAACAGGAAAGATCGACGAAAGCATCGAGGCACTCAACAACGCCCTCGGCTACAATCCCGATTTCGAAAAGGCTCGCTACAATCTCGGCCGTGCCTACCTCAAACAAGGCAACAAAGACCTCGCCCAAGTCCAATACGAAATCCTCCGAAACTCCCGCTCCGACTGGGCCGATCGTCTACTTGTATTGCTGAATCCTTGATTAAAACTAAGGGTGCGGAAGCAAAGAAAAATTACGGCGGTAAAACTAGTTGACCAAATCTAGGGCGTGCAATAAAATTAGGTTTATGAGCATCACGGAAATGAAAACGGCCATTCGAAATCTTCCTGCTTCCGAGGTTGGTGAACTAATGACGTGGCTCACACGCTACCACGAACAAACCCGAAAGACACCTCTGGCGGGTGATGCAGATCAGGATCCGTTCGACTCTCTCATTTCCGAAGCGTACGCCAGCGGAACGCCGTCTCCGTTAACCAAAAGTGACATTGGTAAAGCCCGTCGAATGGTCAAAGAGAGAATTGCTGAACGAACTGCTGGGAAATGAAGCTTACTAAGTTGCCGCAAGCGCTGACCGATCTTGTCGAAACGGCAATGTACATTGCCGAAGACAACCCGGAGGTTGCAGACCGATTTTTCGACGCCGTTGAAGTGACCCTCGAGGACATCCGTAAAACTCCCAAAATAGGCGCGACTCGCAACTTCAAAGGCCAAACTGATATTAGGATGTGGTTCGTCCGCGGCTTTCGAAAGAGCATTATCTTTTACACCGAAAATTCAGATGAGATCGTAATCCTTCGAGTGATCCATTCAGCACGTGACTACAAGCGGTTTTTCGACGTTGAATGAGGAAAGACAGCATTTTATAACGTTTGATTCAAATCAGATCTTCGTCTTCCGAGCAAGTGAAACTGAGGCGGAATCGAGACGGTAGTCGAGGGCGTCGAGTTGTTCGAAAGTGATGCCGGCGAGTTGGGAGAGGTGTCGGAGGTGGTTTTCGATGTGTTCGTTGCGGGCCTCCGATTCCAACCGAAGTTTATCGAGCTCACGCTTTCTTTCGACCTCTTCTTTTTTGGCCTGAAATTCGTATTGCGACATCTGACGCCGGATTTCTTCGGTTTCGGCCCGAATCTGGTCAATATGTAATTGATGATCGTTATTTTCCATCGCAAATAAATTTAATCCCAAACCGCATCTTTTCGTCAATAAATGAAGATCGAGTAACTAGTCGTCACGCTTCCGATTGATCAGACTCGCCGAAAATCCGGCGCCGAAGCCGTTGTCGATGTTGACGACGGAGACGTTTGAAGAGCATGAATTGAGCATGCCGAGCAGGGCCGCGATGCCGCCGAATGAGGCTCCGTAACCGATGCTGGTTGGCACTGCGATGACCGGGACGCTAACAAGGCCGCCGACGACCGACGGCAAAGCGCCCTCCATACCGGCGGCGACGATGACGACGCGGGATTTCCGCAAGATCTCGCGTTGAGCCATTATGCGGTGAATACCGGCGACGCCTGCGTCCCAGATACGTACGACGCGGTTACCCATTGCCTCGGCGGTGAGGGCCGCTTCTTCGGCGACCGGAATGTCGCTGGTGCCGGCGGTCACGATCGCGATCTCGCCGGAACCGAGCTCCGTCTTGTCGCGGATGACGCGAATGATACTCGCCGATTCGTGCCACTCGGCGTCGGTAGCGATATTGCGAATCTCGCTGTAAACCTCAGCCGTCGTACGTGTGATCAGCAAATTAGGAGCGCGTTCGATCAGTTTTTCAAATATCCCGGCGATCTGCTCCGGCGTTTTTCCCAAGCCGAAAATTACCTCAGGAAAACCTTGCCGTTCGGCTCTGCCGTGATCGACTTTTGCGAAGCCGACGTCTTCGAACGACAGGTTCTTTATTTGCTCAGCGGCCGCGTCAGCGGAGACATTTCCTTTTGAAAGGGCGTCAAGGATCGATTTGATATCTTCAGTATTCATCTGACTATAAATCTACATCAAAGCGGCGAAGGAATAAATGATAGATTGCTTCCCTTTGCGTTTTCTGCGCCTTTGCGTGAAATTCTTCTCATCGGTCTTTGAGTTTCACGCAAAGGCGCAGAGGACGCGAAGTAAGAAAGAGAAGAATGTCGAAACTGTTTTCCGCTTGAGATCGAACTAAAACCTTTCAAATAGGAACTGTAGAGGCTATTATCAAAGTTTATGGAATTAACGGTCGCGATCACCGGTGCATCCGGTACAATTTATGCTCATCGAACGCTGCAGTTGCTCGCGGCGAGCGGAGTTGTCGAGACGATCAACCTCATAATGTCAGGCACTGCGGCGGTCGTTGCAAAGGTTGAGACGGGTGCGAACCTGCGTGAAGCCGACACCGCAAAGATCAACGAATGGCTCGGCCTGCCATCGGATTCAAAGATCATCAGATTCTGGCGGCTCGACAATTTTGCCGCCAAGCCTTCGTCAGGCTCGAATAAACAGGCGGGAATGATAATCGTTCCGTGTTCGATGGGAACGCTGGGTTCGATCGCCACGGGAGCAGGAACGAATCTGATCCATCGTGCCGCCGACGTTTGTCTCAAGGAAGGGCGCAAGCTCGTGCTCGTTCCGCGCGAGACGCCGTACAATGCGATCCATCTTCAGAATATGCTCACGCTGACCCACGCCGGTGCAAGAATAATGCCCGCCAGCCCGGGATTTTATCACCGGCCAAAAACTATCGACGATCTGGTAGAGCATCTTTGCTTTCGAATTCTCGACCAATTCGACATCCCGCATTCGAAAAAGAGCCAGTGGACCGGCGACGAGGTTGCCGATGCGGCGCCGAAAAATTGAGGAATTTTCCACAGATGAACACGGATGGACACGGATAAGAAATAGGATGGATTGTGCTGATCCCATCTGTGTTTATCCTATTTATCTGTGGATAAAAACTTTTTATGACCGACTCAGTCGAAAGATTCTCAAGCCGCGTTGATAATTACGTGAGATATCGTCCTGATTATCCGCGCGAGATCGTGTCGTTTCTGGCGTCGAGGTGCGGGTTGACGAGGCAATCGGTCGTTGCTGACATCGGATGCGGAACGGGAATTTCGACTAAAATGTTCCTAGAGAACGGCAGTCGTGTATTCGGCATTGAGCCCAACGAAGCGATGCGTTGCGCCGCCGAGAAATTTCTGGCCGCGTTTCCCTGGTTCATTGCTCTCGACGGCACGTCAGATGCGACCGGCCTTTCGGACGAATCGGTGGATTTCGTCGTGGCGGCACAGGCATTTCATTGGTTCGATCCCGAGAAAACACGCCCCGAATTCCACCGCATCTTAAAGCCAAACGGGCACATCGTGTTGATCTGGAACGAGCGGCAGATCGACACAACCCCTTTTCTGATCGATTACGAAGCGTTTCTGGTCAAATATGCTTCCGATTACCGAACAGTGAGACACGAAAATATTACGACGGAAGACCTCGCCGGCTTTTTTCAAAGCGATTTTGGCACCGCCGTTTTTCAGAACGAACAGGTCTTTGATCTCGACGGAATAACGGGCAGAACGCTCTCGTCGTCGTACATGCCGAACGAGTCCGACGAGGTATTTCCATCGATGGCCGAGGAACTCCGCTCGCTATTTGCCAAACACGCTGAAAGCGGTAAAATAAAGGTTTTGTATGATACAAAAGTGTATTTCTCCCAGTTGTAAAGTGGTGTAAAGTATGGAAGTTAAAGCAGAGACAACCCCCGAAATTCGTACGATATCAGTCGCCCATTCCCCCGATTCGGATGACGCATTCATGTTCTACGGACTGGCTACCAATAAGCTCGAGACCGAGGGGCTAAAGTTTGAACACACGCTGAAAGATATCCAGACGCTCAACGAAGATGCCAAAAACGGCGTGTTCGACGTGACGGCGATCTCGTTCCACGCCTATGCGTATGTCTCCGACAAATATGCCCTGCTCCCTCACGGAGCCAGCATCGGCGATAAATACGGTCCGATCCTAGTGTCAAAAGAGCCGCGAAGTGCCGACGACATCAGCTCGATGAAGATCGCCATTCCGGGGGAAATGACCAGTGCGTTTCTGGCGCTCAAGATCTACAATCCGGATTTCGAATACGTCGTCGTGCCATTCGACGAGATCATCGAGGCGGTCCAGAAAGAAAAGGTCGATGCCGGACTGCTCATTCACGAGGGCCAGCTTTTCTATAACCAAATGGGATTGCACAAGGTGCTCGATCTCGGCGAATGGTGGCACGAGAAAACCGGACTTCCGCTGCCGATGGGCGGTAACGTCATCCGCCGCGACCTCGGCCCTGAGCTAATGAAACAGGTATCAAAACACCTGCACGCGAGCATCGTTTACTCGATGGAAAATCGCGAAGATGCTCTCTCATACGCGATGCAGTTCGCCCGCGATATGCAGCCCGAGCTTGCCGACCGCTTCGTCGCGATGTGGGTCAACGACCTCACCCTCGACTATGGCGACCGCGGCCGCGAAGCCGTCCGTCTCCTGTTAAAAGAAGGCGTCGATAAGGGCATTATCCCGCACGCAGTTCAGATCGACTTTGTCGATTAAGCGTCGAGTATTTATCATTTCGATATTTAACAGATCAGAACGGGCATCTCGGTGTCCGTTCTTTTTTGTTTTGCCAACCCTCGCGATTAAGTCTAAACTGTACGGGAATCGAAAAAAAATTTACGGACGCGGAGGGCGGAATGATCAAGATCAATAAGCTTATTTTTGCATTAGTAATTGCGGCTATTTTTACTTCAGCAGCTTTTGGGGCGACCTACACGGTCACGAAAACAGCCGATACGGCGGACGGTACGTGCGACGCCGATTGTAGTCTGCGCGAGGCCATCGCGGCGGCAAATGCGACGGCGGATAACGACACCATCGTCTTCTCGACACTCTTCAATTCTACGCAAACGATCACGCTCGGCGGTTCGGATCTCATTATCGCAAATAACGGATCGTTGACTATCACCGGCCCCGGAAGCGATAAATTGATCGTCAGCGGCAATAACGCGAGCCGTGTTTTCACGAATAATACCGGCTCCATCGCGACTATCAGCAGCCTCAGCGTGACCGGCGGGACCGGCGTCAGCACCGTCTCGACCGGACGTGGCGGCGGCGTTTACAATAGTGGCGGAACGCTGACCCTGATAGATCTCGCAATATTCGCAAACGCTTCCGCCAATGGCGCCGGGGCGAACAATGCCGGAACGGCGACGCTAAACATTGTCAGCTGCGCGATCTTCGGGAACGCGGCCACGGGTTCGGGCGGAGCAGTGCAGAATTTCTCGGGAAACAATCTCAACATTTCAAATTCGTCAATAACCGGAAACACTTCGGGTTCGACGGTCGGCGGCGGAGCGATACAAGGCAACGGAACCGTCACTATCTCAAATTCAACGGTCGCGAATAACAGTGCGACCAACGGTCCGGGCGGCGGAATTATTTTTAACGGAACGGCACTGACCGTTACGAATTCGACCTTCTCCGGCAACAGTTCGACCACCAACGGCGGCGGAATACATAAATCAACTACAAATCCCGGCAACATTCGAAACACGATCGTCTCCGGCAACAACGGTGTGGCCGCGTCGCCGGATATCACCGGAATATTTAATTCACTCGGAAACAATGTTATCGGAAATATCGGCACGGCGACCGGCTGGATCGGCTCGGACCTGCAAAATGTCAATCCGCTGCTCTCGCCGCTCGGTTTCTACGGCGGCATCGGAGCGAGCTACGCGTTGCTAGCGACCTCGCCGGCGCTTAACGCCGGGCAAAACTGTGTGACGGACCTGACCTGTGCATCGAATAACCCGTCGAGTGCAATTACA
>JBBRUA010000087.1:0-10494 GCA_038248245.1 Pyrinomonadales bacterium
AGAGGTTCTGGGAATGGTGGCGCTGGTTCGGGGTCGTGAACCGGTTCGATGCTCGGGTTGATCGGCGGATCATTGATCGGATACGGATTTGGCGGCGGCGGGTCCGGACTGCCTTCTGGTTCGGTCGGGTGCGGATTATCGGGCACCTCCGGTTTTGTCACAGGATCTTTGGGAGTCGACTGTGTAGTGTTTGGGTTGTTCATTTTTTTCTTTTTCACCTCCGTTAATATTGATTATTGTATATCTGGGTCTGCCTGAGATATGTACGGTTGAGTACAGAGTCAATTAAAAATTGGCATCGGGCCTATTTTCAGTAGCGGGCAGCATCTCAGAGTAATTACATTATGAGAAATATATTTTTTGGCGTCTTAGCGATATTTATAAATCTTTTCTCGGTTCAAGGTGGCTTCGCACAGCGTGTCCAATCACCTGTTCCGCCGAAGGACGATAAAGTTTTCGGTAAAGCCTATGCGGTGCCGGAGGTGAAGGTCTATCTTACGGACGAGGAGACCGGCGGTCCGTTTGCGGAGCGTGAAGTTATGATCAAATATTATTGGGGCTGGGACGTTATTAAGCGGACTGCAGAAACCGACCGTATTCCAAGTACGCTCTCGCTCGCGATTAAACGGAGGACGGATGTAAACGGCATTGTTTTTCTTCCAACGCTACTGATCACTCCGTCCGGACCGCCGCCTCCGGCTGGGGCTGAATACTCCACACCCAGATTCAAATATGCCGGGATAAGCGTAAATGACGCCAAACACAGCACTTATATGTCGGTCTTTGATGCAGAGGTTAACCTATTAGATGACAAGGGAGAGGTGCACCGAACGGTGATGCTTTACCCTCGGCCGGCGAAGAAATAGCTGGAAGTTAGAATCGCTTCTGCGGGCCAGCGTTGAACGCCATCGGCTGAGAAACGATCGAGCAAAAGGTTTTTACAATTTCAAGCGTTCGTACTGAGCAAAAAGCTTAGTGATCTCCGCGTTAATACTTTGTTTGTCGGCCGGTGATTTTTCGTTGTCGCGTCGTTTTACGAGTTCCTCGATCTGATACTGAAGTATTTCAGCCTTGGTTTCGGGCTTTTTGTTTTTGGGTATTTGGTATTTGTTGTCCATATTGAGTGCGCGAATTACCGAAACGGGGATTCCCGACCCGACGGTTAGCTTCCTTCATTGACTAGTGCGTGTTTGGAGCGAGCTTTCGACGTTCCATGTCAGGAATAGTTCGTCCCACGTGTAGCGTTGTTTATTGATCTCGAAATAGTCGAATTCGTAGTTGCCAGGTAGATCAGTGCCGGAAGCTGTGAAGTATTCGATCGCTTCGTTGAGCGAACGGGAATTTGTGATCAATTCTGGGTTCATCGATGTGTTGAACGCTGCTGACCTTCGTTTTTTTGTTTCGCTGTCGATCCAGCTTGCACGTAATGTGACTATATTATCCATGGCCTATATTTTACTCCGCAGACGGCCGTAAATAAAAGTCCGTTTTAAATGAAAAAGACTACTCGAAACCCGTGTTTCGAGTAGTCTTTCTTGATCTAACAAGCACGATTCTAGACCTGCGCGTGTATGAGCCGACGGGTTTGATCACCGAAGAGCACGTCGATCTTGTGCGGTTCGATCACTGCTGTGACCTCGCCGTGTCCAAACGTCGTGTGCATCATCGCTTGCCCCTTACGGTATTTGCGTGTCCGGTCATAGCCGGAGGCGGCTTTGGCACGACCGACGGTCACGGCGGTTTTGACGCCGCGGCTAAACGTACTGGCTGTAGCACACTCCGAACAGACCGCTTTCGTGATCTTACCCTGTTTGGTAACTGTCTCGATATTGTGATCTTTCTCGACATCACATGCCGAGCACATCATTTCGAGTGTATCGCCAACTTCGTACTTCTTTGTCAACATAATTGTCTACCTTCCTCATTATCTAAAACGACGCGGACGAAACTGGCGAAAATTCTTTTTACCAGGTGCGCCTTTTGCCGCGATCGTCGAAGCAAGCAATTCTCCGCCGAATGCCGGCAACAGAACACGTTCGACCTTTTGTCCGGTCAGTTTTTCGATCGCCCGCATCGAATGCTCCTCAGCAGTCGTGAAAAGGGTGATCGCCCGTCCGGTTTTACCCGCTCGTCCGGTTCGTCCGATACGGTGGACATAATCCTCCGCAACCTCGGGTATATCATAGTTTATCACATGCGAGACCGAATCGATATCGATCCCACGGGCAGCCACGTCGGTCGCGACGAGGATGCTCGTGTGGCCCGATTTGAAGCTGCGAAGAGCGGCTTCACGCTGTGATTGCGAACGATCGCCATGGATACGGTTCGACTTGTGCGAACGTGCCTCCAAGATGTGTGCGAGACGGTCAGCGCCACGTTTTGTACGGGTGAAAACCAGAACGCGTTCGAAATCTTCTTTCTCGAGCAGGTCGAGCAGCAGAACTGTTTTCGACTGAGCGGCGACCGGATAGGCCGTCTGTTCGATCAGGTGTGCGGCTTTGCCACGCGGGCTGACCTCGACGTATACCGGATCTTTCAACATCGGTGTAGCGATGCGCTCGATCTCAGCCGACATCGTTGCCGAGAAGAATAACGTCTGACGTTCCGCCGGTATTACCTTGACAATACGTTTGATCGCCGGCAGAAAGCCCATGTCGAGCATACGGTCGGCTTCGTCAAGGACGAGGGTCGTCAATTTCGAGAAATTGAGCATTCCCTGATCCATAAAGTCGATCAGGCGGCCCGGCGTTGCGACGATGATGTCGCATCCGCGGCGAAGTGCCTGGATCTGACGGTTGTAACCGGCTCCGCCGATAATTGCTGTGCAGGTCACACCGCGAGGTGCGAACTGGCGGCAGGCGGCCTCGGTCTGGTTAGCCAGCTCGCGGGTTGGTGAAAGGATAAGAACGCTGGTGCCGCGACGATTTTTGTCCTCGTTCAGCCTCTGCAATATCGGCAGCAAAAATGCTGCGGTTTTGCCCGTACCGGTTTCGGCACAAGCCATAATGTCATGTCCCTCTAAAAGTACCGGGATCGCCTGTGCCTGAATAGGAGTCGGTTCTGTATAGCCCAACTGCTCGCACTTTTCCATCAAAAACGGGCTTAAGCCCAAATCATTAAAACTCATTTGTAATCAAAAATCTCTAGATCAACTAAAGAGTCGCGTAGGTTTTGAGCACATATTTAGTGTGAATCGTTCATCGTCACCGCATACGGTTAAACAGACGAATAGCCAACATGAGTTGGAACTCTAAACAAATCTTCAGGATGTAATAAGAAGTTACTAACGCGGCGTGATCTTCAGTCTAACGGTGAAAACGAAGGAACAGCGTTCGAGGGGTAAGCATTCATGGTGCGAACCGCTTCTAACAGTCATAACGACCCGTCTCTCGAACTATCCATTACGCTTAAACATATAAGCGAGTTTACCGTCGATGAATGAGATACGGAATTACCAAATTGTGAGATTAGCGCGTTTGCGGATAAATAGCAAGCTAATTGTTGCGGACCCATTCAGCGGCAACCGCCTTGGGTGATCGTTTGTTGCCGTCGACCTCGTAATTGAGGCGGCGCATTTGTTCGGTGGTGATGGCGTTCCTGAGTTTTTCGAAGGCCGCGTTGAGCGTTGCGGCCACGTCGCGGCGGGCAATGAAAACTGCCTGATATGGCGGGAAGTAACGCTTATCATCGTCGAGTTGCACGAGATCGAGGGTGGCGATGAGGCCGTCGGTGGAGTTTCCGGCGATGATGTCCAGCTCGCCTGAGGCGAGGGCACGATAGGTGAGAGAAAGATCCATTTCGCGAGGCTGTTTGGCGAAATTAAAACCGTATTCCTTCGCAAAGCCGAGGTAACCGTCGGCCCGCGACATAAAATCCTGACCGAACCCGGCCTGCCAGGAACTCGCGAAAGGGACGACGGCGGAGATCGTTTTTAGATTATTTTTCCGGGCGACATCGCCGCGAATAAGGATCGCGAAATCATTCGAAAACCCGAGCGGTGAACTCACGGCGAGTTTGAATTTTTCGCCATACTCGGCCTTTGTCTCGTCGTAAACTGCCTGCGGGTCGGTGATCGGCGTTCGTTTGAGGATCGCAGTGTAGGCGGTGCCGGTGTATTCGGGATAGACATCGATCTGGCCGGACAATAAACTCTCGTGAGCGATGTTGCCGCCGAGCTCGAGTTTACGGGTCACCGCGACGCCCTGTTTCTCAAGCATTTGAGCGAGAATCTCGGCGAGGATGATCGATTCGGTAAAATCTTTCGAACCGACAACTATCGGCTTTCCATCGGTTGCGGCCGGTCCGGAATTTGAAATGTCAGATCTGAAATTTGAGATCGAAGAGAGCCCGACGAGCAGTGCGAGAATGCCAACTGTTGTGAAACCGACTATTTTCCGGCGGCCTGAATCCCGTTCGCCGATCTCGTAACTCTTCTCAAATTGTCCGAGGGCGAAATCGCAAAGCAATGCGAGAATCGCCGATGCCAATGCTCCCGCGAGCAGCAGATTGTTATCGTTTTGCCTGAGGCCGCGAAAAATATACGTTCCCAAACCGCCCGCACCGACCGCCGCGGCGACGGTTGCGACACCGACCGAGATAACGACGGCGACGCGGATACCGGTTAATAGCACCGGCATCGCGAGCGGCAGTTCGACGATCTTTAGTATCTGCCAATTCGTCATCCCCAACGCGACGGCGGCTTCGCGGATCTTGGGGTCGATGCCTAAAATTCCGGTGACCGTATTTCGAATAACCGGCAGCAACGCATAGAGCGCCAGTGCGATGATCGCCGTCCGGGCACCGATGCCGCCGATGAACGGGATCGGTATCAACAAACCGAACAAAGCGAGGCTCGGCACCGTCTGCATGATGTTCGCAAAGCCCAGAATTGGAGTTCGCAGACCTTTGACCCGCGTCAGGAAAACTCCCAGCGGCACCCCGATCGCGATCGCTAGGCCGGTCGAGATAAACACGAGAAAAATATGCTCCCGCGTTAATGTTAGAAGCTCGGGCCAGTTTTGTTGTAAGAATTGCCAAAAATTCACATTGCCACCGTTTCCAGATATGCGCGCGCCAGCGGCAGTTCGGATCTCGCGAAGCTTGCGGCTTCGTCCATAAGGACGATCTTGCCTTTGTCCATTAGAGCGATCCGCGAGCCTAATATCATGGCTTCGTGGAGGTCGTGGGTGACGAAAACGGCGGTTTTGCCTAATTCCCGAACAAGTCTGGCGAATTCTTTTTGCAAATTCGTACGCGTGATCGCGTCGAGAGCCCCGAATGGCTCGTCCAGTAATAAAAGGTCGGGGTCGGGAGCGAGGGCCCGGGCGACGCCGACGCGTTGGCGTTGGCCGCCGGAGAGTTCGTGCGGGTAACGTTCGGCGAACTTTGCCGTTTGCAGGCCGACGAGATCGAGCATCTCTGCGACGCGTTTATCGATCGCCGCAGGATTTGAATCTTGGAGTTTCATCGGTAGGCCGATATTCTGACTGACGGTCATGTGCGGGAACAGGCCGCCGTCCTGGAGCACGTAACCGATGTGCCGCCGGAGTGCGATCGCGTCCCATGCGATTGTCGCTTTATCCTCGATCAATACTTCGCCCGAGGTCGGCTCGATTAAACGGTTGATCAGCTTTAGAGTCGTCGTTTTACCGCAGCCGGATTCGCCGAGCAGGATCAAAACTTCGCCTTGCGAAACCTCGAAATTAAGATCATCCAATATCCGGGAACCGCCGATGTCGTATAGGACGTTCCTGAATTCGACGATAGTTTCGGTTCCTGATTCCATAGCTGAATTTTGATTCTAACCTTTTTCAGATCGGCTTCTAAGCCGAGACGCGCGGTGCGGATTGAAATATCGATTGAAATGGCCGATAAATGTATTAGCATGTATCTAAACGAGAGAAAATGCCGGCAAGAAAACCTACAAAACAAGAACTCAAAGATGCGGTGGATCTCACGATCGAAGACATTATCGGCCCCGATCTGAAAGTGCTCTTTTGCGGAATTAATCCCGGCCTTTATTCGGGCGCGACCGGACTGCATTTCGCCCGTCCCGGCAATCGTTTTTGGAAGGTTTTGTATGGTGCCGGATTCACGGATCGTTTACTCGACCCTTCCGAGGAAACTGAACTGCTGGATAGCGATTACGGCATAACTTGCTTCGTCAGCCGAACGACCGCCCGTGCGGACGAATTGTCTAAAGCTGAATTTGTCGAAGGCGGAAAGATACTGCTCAAAAAATTAGAATTCTACAAGCCCAAAATGCTCGCCGTCCTCGGCCTTGGAGCCTACAGAACTGCGTTCGAGAGGAAAAAAGCCAAGGTCGGGCTACAGGACGAAACCTTCGGAGATACTCGCATCTGGCTACTCCCAAATCCAAGCGGGCTGAACGCCAACTACCAGCTCGCCGACTTTATCAAGCTTTTCGTAGAACTTAAGAAAGCTGTCGAATAAGTGCGCACTATCGCTTCAACCAACCTTCGCGGATCTTCAATTGTTGCGGCGTTGCATTGGTCATTTCGGTCAGGCTGTAGGCGGTGTATTCGCGCGAGCCGACCTTCATCGGTATCTCCGTTTCCTGGCCGTCGCGGTTAACCGTGAGCTTGATCTCTTTACCGGCGAATGTTCCGAACGGAGCGTTGAATGGCGAGTCGCCGTTGATCTTTGTTATAACATCGCCGACCTTCACACCGGCCGCTGCGGCAGCACCGCCGGTTTCGACACCGTTGACGCCAAAACCACCGTTTCGCGGTCGAATCGAGAAACCAAAATTAGGTGTCGCCTCGGCTTTCTTTACTAAACTGTATCCGGCGTAACCGAAGATCCGGTCGTAATCCGGCACGTCGGTGCCAAAGACGTATCGAGTGTAGAAATCGTTGTAATCCTTTCGCGTGATCTTATTAATAATGCCGATCATCTCGGCGGTCGTGAACCCTTTGCCCTTTTTATAGTGGTCGTTGAAAAGAGCTCGCATCACGTCGTCGAGGCTCGAACGTCCGTCGGTATCGTTGCGGATCGACAGGTCGAGCAAGGCGGCGAGGTTCTGGCCCTGCGTGTAATAAGAAATGCCAAAGGCGGTCGGTGTGTCGTATCCGGCCCAAGTCGAGACGGAAGAGTTGGCGGGCGAAATGTATTTTCGGGCCTCAGTATTCTCAATACCTGCGGCGGCATCGGCGACGCGGGAAAGGAAGTTTTCCTTCGAGGTGACGCCTCCGCGATAGGTCGCGACTACGCCATAATAATTTGTAAACCCTTCGGAAAACCACAACAAAGGCGTCTCATTCTCACGCGAATAATCGTACGGCCACATCTCCGCCGGGCGGATCCGTTTTACGTTCCAAAGGTGAAAAAACTCATGCGATCCGGTGCCGATTATTCCTTCCGGAGTTGAATTTGCACCCGCCGGGGAAAATGCGACATATGAATTAAGATGTTCGAGGGCTCCGCTGGCATTCGACTCGGCCGGCATGAAGAAGTAGAACGCCACGTATTTCTCGTAAGGCAAACCGCCGAATATTGCACTCTGGGCCTTGATCGTATCTGCCCATATCTCAGTAAATCGCTTTGATTTTTCGGCATTGAACGTTCCGGCAGGGGCGGCGGCGAAGTAATGCGGTTTGCCCTCGACCTCGAACTGCGTCACGTCGAACTTGCCCATCATCGCCGGTGCGTCGACCAAAGTGTCGTAGTCAGCGGCGATAAAAACCATTGGATCGGCCGTGTCTTTCAGGGCGGACATCAGTTTCCAACCCGACGGCAGTTGAAATTTTAACGTGCTCGGCGTGTTGCGGTGACCGATAGGTTCGAGGAAAAGTTGAATCCCGGTAAAAAATGCGTAGTCGGTGGCGATCTTTGCCTGATTCAGGCCGAGTACAGTCGCGCTGTAGTCGTAATCGACGCGGATCTGCTTAATGCCGCGGGTATCGACATTAAATGTCTGTTTTCGGGACATTCGGAACGGCAAAACCTTGCCGCTGGCATCGGTAACGCGAAATCGTAAAGCGTTCTTGTAATAATTCTCGACCGTGTACCAACCCGGAGCCCAGGTCGGTAATGCGAGATCTAGCTGCGGCTGATTTATATTCTTTATATCGGTCGTGATGTGAAACTCCTGCTTCGCCACGTCGCTGAGCGAAACGGTGTAGTCGATCGACAGGGGATTTTTCTGCGCCGCCGCCGACTGGATACCTACCAAGAGCAAGAAAATTAGAATTGACGGAACGGAACGTTTGATTTGTCGCATTTTGATATTACTGAAGGACATTCGGATTTGTTTCATTATCGCATAGAGCAATCTGTTATCGAATATTTTGAGAGTTGTACCGTATGCCGTAGGATAGTTTATTTGGCGGTGGAAAATATGAGAGTTAAACTGCGGATCGGTGGATGGTTGTTCTTGATGTCGATCGCTATAGTTTCGGCCTGTTCGTTTAAGACTTCGTCGACGGGCGGCGCGGAGAATGTGAACACAAGCTCGAGTTCTGACGCCGCGACATCCGGAACGCCAACGGAGGCCGCTGCTGAAACAAAGGCCGCTCCGCCCGACACACTCGTAGCTGAGCTTTACAAACAGCACGACGCTAAGAAGAGTCCTTTTTTCCAAACAAAGGACCGAGCTCTGGTAGATAAATTTTTTACCAAGCCTCTCGGCGATCTGATCTGGAAGGATGCAAATGAAAGCAAAAACGAGGTCGGGGCGATCAGTGCGGATCCGGTGTACAACGGGCAAGATTTCGAGATCAAGAATTTCGCCGTTGGGAAAAGTGAGATAAAAGGTGAAACGGCGACGGTTGCCGCGACGTTTTTGAATTTCGGCGAGAAACAAACCGTCAGCTTTTCGCTGAAATTGGTCAACAATGCTTGGAAGATAGACAACATCGGCTACGGCGGCGGCGACAGTTTGATGAAATGGCTCAATGAGACTTACTCAACGAAACCGAATAAAGAGACCTCATTAAACGGTGAATTCGAAGGCAAATATCAGATCGGCGAGACGACCTGCACGGTAACGCCTGTAAAAATGGCATTTGAAGTACGTTGGGCTAAAGGCTCGGGCGTTGAGGTGTTCTTCGCGGAGGGCGACAACACCTTTACATCAAATCCGGCCAAGGGCGGGCCGAACAACTTCGTCTTTGACGACGAAAATTACAACACCGGGCAATTCCTCCGCGGCGACGGTAAGACGTTTGCGGTAAAGCGTATCGGTTGAGACGGTGAGTATGCAGAGCTAATATGCTTCAGAAAATTTCGCAGCGGATAACCGAGCTTGGCCGTCTGACGCCGATGGGCATTGTGGCTGTAATTATGCCAATGGCGGGCAGTGCCCTGTTGATCTTATTTCTGTCGCCGATCAGCTTATGGTTGCGTGAGAATTGGTACGGCGGGATAGGCGTCGTGCTCATCGGAACCGTAGTTTTTTGCGGACTTGCGTTGCTACCGACCAACGTCATCGGTCTTTTGTCCGGCTGGGCCTTTGGTTTTCCGGTCGGGTTGTTGATCCTCATTGTCGGTACGATCGGAGCCTCGGTTGTCTCATTCACCATAAATTCCCGGATCAGCGGCGATAAGCTGGCATGCGTACTCGCAGAAAAGCCGCGGCTGAAGGCGATCCACACGGCTCTGCTTCGCAAAGATCTATGGAACACGACACTTATCGTCTTCCTGCTTAGAGTTTCGGTCATCATGCCCTTTGCGTTTACCAATCTTTTACTGGCGGCGAGTCGTGTCAACGTGAGGGCGTACATCGCCGGAACCGCACTCGGACATCTGCCGCGTGCCTCCGCCGTTGCGTTTCTCGGCTCAGGCCTGTCGGAGTTCAACCTGGCGGATGCCCGCGACACAAAGGTCTTTGCGATCGGCGTCGTCTTGACCATCACAGCCCTTATCGTGATCGGAATCCTAAGCCGAAAAGCCCTCGAACGCGTAACTCTCTCAGAGGCAGACGGTGTGTAGTGACCGATCAATTCCTTGGACTTCGCCATTAGATGTGCGGCAAATCTCCGCTTTTCCGACAAGCTAAATAAAACTTCGCGGGTATGCCGCCCGCCCGACTCGGCGGTTTAGCCGCGAAGCTTACTCCACAACACAATTGGTATTTTCTTTGAATAGAGATAAGCCTTCGCCTAAGACTTTACGCATAATAGCTAACTCTCGCTTCGTCCAAAGCGGTTCGTAATGTTCTCCTTCAGGCGTTAAGGCTGGAAGGTTGTTGCTCCAAAATAATTTGTCGTAGATCTTTTGAGTTTTCTTGTGGTTAGCGTCAAAGTTGCCGCTAACTGTTCTTGAGAGGTCATCAAAGATATTCCACGCTTCCAAAAGAGTTTTACAGTCAACGCTATTTAAGTCTTTAGATGTAAGCCAAATAGCCAAAATATCAAGGTCGATTAAGTTTGGGCTTTCCGTATCAACCGTTAAATCTAAAGCTGATGCAAATTGTAATAGATCTTTAGTGTTTAAAAAGTACGGAACACAGCTGTGTTTATCCGTAACAAATCC
>JBBRUA010000088.1:0-10469 GCA_038248245.1 Pyrinomonadales bacterium
AGGTTCCACACTCACCGCCGCGTCAACGGCTTGAATACATCCCGCGCCCTTCGAGCCGCACAACTTGATCTTCTTAACGAACCGGATGGACGCTTTACCAACCCGTACTACTGGTCGGCCTTCGCGGTATATGGCGGTTACTCCACCTATTAATTTTACGGAGGAATCCGTGCGTGAATAAACGTATTCTCCAATGTCGAAAAAGTGCTCAGCGCCAATAAACGAGCAGAAACCCGGATCGCGAGACTGGAGAAGTTGATCTCCTTGAGCCATGACGATAAGCGGAAGTCTGACGGTCAACTTATTGAACTGTAGAGACGGTTGCGACGTCGTCAAAACATATGCCCGGTAGCCTGTTGCTCGGTTCTGCACGGAGGAAATCCTGGAGTTCGGTAAAATTCATCGGAGCGGCTAAGAAATAGCCCTGCCCGCCTTCGCAATTGAGGCTTTTCAGCTTTTCAAGTTGAACTTCGGTCTCGATGCCTTCTGCGATAACCTTTAGGCTTAGGTTTCGGGCTAGGTTTACGATCGCTTTGACGATCTCGTCGTTACTACCATCTTTGTCCACCATCGAGATAAATGAACGGTCAATCTTCAACGTCGAGATCGGAAGTTTCATTAGATAACTAAGATTTGAATAGCCAGTTCCGAAATCGTCAATGTGAATATCAATACCCATCTCCCGTAGCGTATTTAACATTTCCACCGCCCGGTCGGCATGCTCAAAAAATACCGACTCTGTGATCTCGACATTTAAATTGGAAGGCGAGAAGTTCGTCTCATCCAGGATCCCGCAAATGGTTTGCACTAATGCGTTCTGTGCAAACTGCCGGCACGAGAGATTTATGCTTATCGAAAACTGATGTTCACGGGAACGGCGATCATGCAGAGATCCTATCTCACGGCACGCACGCCGCAATATCTGCTCGCAAAGCTTATCGATAAGTCCGATCTCTTCGGCAAGCGGTATAAATTTGCTGGGCGAAACGGCCCCAAGTATCGGGTGGTTCCAGCGCGCCAGCGACTCAAATCCATCGATTTTACCGGTCGAGAGCGAATAGATCGGCTGATAATAAACTGTTAATTCATTCCGCTCGACGGCACGCCTAAGGTCGGTTTCGAGTTGAAGGATCTCGCGGGCTGCTCGGTGCATGTCTTCGTCAAAAACCGCGTGCCTAGCTTTTCCCGCCCGTTTTGCCTGATACATAGCCGTATCCGCATCGCGCATCATATCTTCAGACGAGACGTGTTTGTCGGAGGCGTGGAGAATACCAATGCTGGCGGAACTGTACACTTCATGTCCGTCAAGATCGAACGGGATACCAAATTTCTGCTGTATCCGCTCGGCGATCCTGGTCACCTCCGAATCATCGTAATTGCCCTCGACAAGTATTGTGAACTCATCCCCACCTAGGCGGGCAACAATATCCGATGGCCGCATGCATTCGCGGAGCCTTTCAGCGATGCCGCGCAACAGCAGATCGCCGACGAGGTGCCCGAGGCTGTCATTGACGTATTTGAAGCGGTCTAGATCGATAAACAACAGACTGACCTTATAACCCTTGATCTCATTCGTCTTCTCGAGCGCATTGTCGAGACGCGACATGAAAAATGGCCGGTTCGGCAAGCCGGTCAACGCATCATGGGTTGCCTCATACTGTAATTTCTCTTCGGCAGATTTTTTCCCGGAAATATCTTGTATTTGGAAGATTAGATTCGGTTGTTTTGATTGAACGTCGCTAGCGGTCGATACGCTGCACGAGGTCCAAACAGTTCTGCCTGTCTTGTGAATGTACCGCTGCTCCATCTGACAATTGGCGATCTTCCCTGTAAGTAATTCGTGCACCTTGACCAGCGTCAGGCCGAGATCCTCCGGAAGTGTGACCGACTGAAAATCCATGGCCAGAAAATCGCTTTCTGAATATCCAAGGATCTCTGTCAGAGCGTGATTAACTTTTAACCAGTCTCCCGACGAGGTCAGAAGGCCGATACCGATTGGGGCGTAGTCGAACGCGCTGCGGAATCGTTCTTCTGACTCACGAAGTGCGTCAGATTGCGACTCGAGAATGCCCGCGTACTCCTCTGCCTGTTCCGCCTGCTGCATCGATATATCAACATTCTTGAGGTACATCCTGTAAGACAGAAAGACGAAAACGCACACCGGAAAGGTGGCCAATATAATGCCGAAGCCCATGTAGGCCGCGAGTTGAACCAAGACACCGGCACTTGCAGCTCCGATAAAGTACGTAAAAAATGACCAGATATACTTGCTTTTCCATGTCTCCCAAAACGGATTATTGTCGCGAAGGGATCCGTAAACCGAGGCCAGTGAAGTGTTCACGAAAAATTGGGTCAAGGCAATCACCGAAAGGGCAATAATGAAGTTTTGTCTGTATTCGTTGTCGCCCTGCAACTGATTCTGCGTATAAAGCCCGGCGACCTTTAGAGCAACCACGACCGCACTTGTCGAGATCGCCATAATTGCGGTGTTAAAGAGAACCGTAACCTTCTTCTTACAAAACCTCCAAGACGTCGCAAAAGCCTCGGCCGCGGCTAGCATCACTGCGAATTCTCCGCCGTACAATAAAAGTGCCAAAAATATGAACGTTTCTGAAGCGGAGATATACGATTTGAACCTAGGAATTTGAATCGTTATTCGCGAGCCGACCGCGACGGTAAAGATAAAAAGTAGGACCAGATGAATGTCTACCGTCGCCAACCTCACGTTCAAGAGTGAAACGATAAGACAGACAACCCCAAGTAGGATCACCGCTAACATGTAGCTTTTGGTAACTTGTGGGTATTTCATCAACGGTTTCGAAAAGCAAGTTTGGGGATGCGCCTACGGACTTAGCTCTTCAAACTAGACTAATCGATCTAATTTGGGAACAGGTGGGATTTTACAACTGAGAATGAAGGCCGAAAGCCAGCCTTCATTATTATTCACTAAAACAACATTGTTGTCTATTGTTTTCTACCATTATGCAGAACTCAACTCTCTAATCGGGAATAGGTCCAGAGTCATCGTTAAAACTGATCCTTCGTGGAAGAATCACACCTCAGGCGTAACGGCAAATACTTGCTTCAGCATTTTAGCTTTCTCCTCTATTTACAATTCCTATTTGGTTATTCGTTGTAAATTGATACTTACTGCATTGCTGCCGTATTATCACCGAGAAGAACGCTATCGCCGATTAGCACGCCATCGCCTATAAGTACGCCGTCACCGACTAGAACCCCGTCGCCAACGAGGACTCCGTCGCCCACTAAGACTCCGTCCCCGACCAGAACCCCATCGCCGACGAGAACGCCGTCGCCAACTAGTACACCGTCGCCAACCAAAACTCCATCTCCGACCAGAACACCGTCACCGATCAGCACGCCGTACGACATCCATATCGAACCGCTACCAATTGCACCACCATTGCTGGTTGTGATCGTGCGGTTTACAGCGAGCCCATCTGAGTAGTGCGTTGTTGTATTGAGGTTAAAGTTACCGGCGGCAAAGTTAACGCCCATTCCGAAGGTGTATTCACGTTTGTACGCGGACTGGAACTTCGAAACGAGGTTCGTGCCGGTCATGAATGTGTGATTGCCGGTCACGAGTTGTGCCCATGGGAACGTGTTGCCGCCGATGGTTGACGATGGGGTTAGCATTGTCCAACCGGTTGCAACGGTCGATGAACCATTGGTCAGATTCTGGAAATCGAGGTCGGTACGCAATGTTTTTGCGAGCTTTACCGCACCGTCGAGGTTGAGCTGACCGGCGCCTTGTTCGAATGTATTTGCACCTACGACAGGTTGTGCGGTGTACTGCAGGAGCATCTTGATCATGCCCGGTGTTAAGTTTGGATTGACCTGGAGCAAGAGTGCGGCAGCACCGGCGACGACTGGAGCCGACATCGAAGTGCCGCTCATGTACATCGTTGCGTCGTCCGTCGTTTCCCCAAGTAATGGTAGATTGTCGAGTGCCGGATTTGCCGTAACCATCGTGTTCCCGGCGGCTTTGTACGAGATCAAACGGTTGCCGGGGGCAACGATGTCGGGTTTGATGATGTTGTCAAAAACTCTCCATCCGGTCGAGGTCGTGACAAAGCTGCGTGTCGGCCCGCGTGAGCTGAATGAAGATATAACGTCGTCTGCATTCGTAGCGGTTCCCATCGAGTTTGTCGAACCGACGGTGATGGCGTATGGGCTGTTGCCGGGGCTGTGGATACGGCCGTAGGTTTTTGCACCAGTAGCGGATTTGCCGAGGTTTCCGGCGGCCGCGATAACAACGACGCCGGCCTGAACCAATTCTTTGACCTTGACGCAGATCGGATCGTTCGTGTACGAATCGACCGCTGTTGTGCCGAGGCTAAGGTTCACGACTTTGATGTTGTAAGCCGCACGGTTATTGATGATCCAAGTCAAACCGTTGAGCAACCACGAAGTGCTGCCTTCGCCATTGGTGCCGAGAACTTTAACACTGATAAGATTTGCATTCGATGCGACACCTTTGTATGCACCGTTGCGGACATTTGTGCCGCCGACCGCCAATCCGGCAACGTGTGTTCCGTGACCGTAGCCATCGTTTGTTGCAGTAAGTGAGGAGGTCGTAAAATTAACGTTTGCGACTACACGAGAGGTGTTGCTGATCGTTTTAAATCCTTTGTGCGTTGCCTGAATCCCTGAATCGACGACCGCGACGCCGATTCCTGCACCATCAAGTGTATAAGCGGCACGGCCATTAAGAGCAGATTGGGCACGAACGAGTCCGGCGCCGGTGGTGTCCTCGATATGTCCGGTAATTGTCAACGGACGATCAGGCGAAATATAGTTAACAGTTCCGCTAGTGGACAGTGAACTCAGCAGTGAAAGCGGAAGATTGACGACGAGCGTTTCGGTGTTCCCGATGCGGTCGGTAACGCGGGCACGTCCATCTGCGAGCATTGCACGAAGCGATCCATTGTCGGCATCCTTGGCTTGAACGATGACGTCGACACGCTTCTTTCCGCTCGGGTCAGCGGCCATCATATCGCGTAGATCCGGCGAAACATTGTCGCCCCGAAAGTCGCCCGATTCGTTGATCTTTCCGATGCCTGCTTGTGCCTTTCGGGCTTCGGAAACGAGCATGCCGGTAAAGTACGGCGAGATATCGGAATCTGCTGCTATTCGCTCGTTAAAAGCCGTGGTCGAGGCAGCACCGATGATCGTGAGTTTGCCACCGCTGATGTTCTGAAAGAGTTTCTGCGTAGCGGCTTGGGCGCCAACGAGGTTGGTCATTTCGTCGATAAACAAAATAACCAGTCCATTGGATGCAACTGCTTCGTCAACGATCGAATCAACGATCGCTGCGACCTCCGCGTCCGAACGCGAGTTCGAAAACAGATTAGCTGTATCTAGTTTGACGATCGACCGTCCGTTCAATGCTTCCGGGGCTGTGCCGTTGGCAATGCGAAAGGCAGCCTGTTCGACGATCAATGTCTGAACCGCTGAGTCTTCATCAACTACTACCGGCTGACGAACGCCACCTTCGGCTAACACCTTGAGCAGGCGAGTCGTCTCGCTCTCAAAGCTTAGGTCCTCTTGCAATCTGCCTTCACGGCCCAGCTGCGTAAGGTCGGTGGTGTATTTCGCCATTGCCGAAGATGTCGCGATGATGCTTTTGCCATCATTGCGGCTCGCTCCGATCGCGAATGCATTTGAAAATACGAACGACACCAGGATCGCCATTGATGCGATACGCCTGACTATCGTCATTTTGAAAACCGTTCCGTTCATAACTATTCAGCTCCTCACTGCTTGCGGCAATAATTAACGACACGTGTCGCCGGTCTCTCTAATACAACCGACGTGCCAAAAAGCTAAGTAAAGCAATAATTGATGTTAGGAATACGGCTCGAAATTGATGGTCGATTGTTCATGTCAGTCTGACTGAATTTTTCGGTCAGATTGAATGATTTTGAACGATGAAACGCCCGTGACATGAGCTCCGAGCATTTGCGTCCCACACGTCCCCAAATATTGCGTCCTTGACCGGACCAACCAGCCAAAAGCATGTCGAAAGACGCACTTTTTATGACCCTGAACGCACCAAATATGACCGCTCTGTCAGAGCGTATCGCATCTGAACCGCCTCAATAAGCTATAGCCACTTCGTCAAATTTTTGAGATCTCAAAACCCTGCTCTCGCGACCCGATCCATCGGTTTTTTCGTAAACGCCCTCACCGTCAACGTTCGTATCGCCACCGCACGGCCTGATCCGTTAAGCTGCTCTGTCGTTTTCTTCCCGGGTTTTCTCAGCGTAGCCTGCGTCTTGCTCAGCGTACTCAACACGAAAGCGGTATTTAAACGCAAAGGTCGCAAAGAGGGACGCAAAGCTCGCAAAGAAGATATACGTAAATTTCCCTCAAGATTTCTTCCTCAGCGTCCTTTGCGTCCGCACCTCCGCGAACTTTGCGTAAAAATTCCGTAAACCTCGAATGACGCCGCACACACTAAGTCTTGACGGACTTGTTGCATCTATGCAACAATATCTCTTAGAGGAATACAACAATGATCAATCACTGGATCAAATTCGAGGGAAGGCCGTATGGCTCGGAGAAGGGTGAGGCTCGCGTTACGCTCGGGCCGAAGAAGTCGATAATGCTGAATGAAGTCGCGTTTCAGGCGCTTGGCGAACCGGCGGCGGTCGAACTATTTTTCGACGAAGGCAGCCGCGTGATCGGCCTCAAGCCCGCCGATACGCGCCGCAAAAACGCCTTTCCCCTAAAACCAAAAGCCGGCTCCCGCCACCGCGTCATCCTCGCCGCCGCCTTCTGCACCCATTTCGGCATCACCGTCGACCGCACCATCCTCTTTCACCAAATAGACATCGACCGCGAAGGCATCATGAAACTAGAATTCGCCAAAGCCATAAACGTCAGCCGCGGAGCAAGGTAGTCACGTTTCATGAAATTTCAAATTGGCTTACCACCTACTTGACTGATAACTTGACTCAATCTTGACTTATGAACATTCAGAAACTGGATCACATCCGAGTGACAAAAAAAGCCCCTCGCGAAGAGGAGCTTATTGCTTTTAGCTTCTATTCGAATATTGCTCAGACATTGAGAATATCGACGAGCTCCTGTACGGCGGCAGCTGATTTATGAAGCGCTGTGCGTTCTTCGTTGGTGAGGCTGATCTCGATGATCTGTTCGACGCCGTTTTTGCCGAGTTTGACGGGGACGCCGACGAAGAGATTGCTGACGCCGTATTCGCCTTCGAGGAAGACAGCACATGGGAGGATCTTTTTCTTGTCTTTGAGGATCGCCTCGGTCATCTCGACCGCTCCGAGGCTCGGCGCGTAGTAGGCACTGCCGGTTTTGAGCAGGCCGACGATCTCGGCTCCGCCATTGGCGGTGCGAGTGAGGATCGCGTCGAGTTTATCTTTTTCGATCAGTTCGGTGATAGGGATCCCGGCAACCGTCGAGTAACGCGGCAGCGGGACCATGGTGTCGCCGTGGCCACCGAGCACGAAGCAAGTGACGTTCTCGACCGAAACGTCGAGTTCCTCAGCGACGAAACAACGCATACGAGCCGAATCAAGCACGCCGGCCATTCCGATCACACGATTTTTCGGGAAGCCCGAACGGCGGAAAGCGACCTGCGCCATTGCGTCAAGCGGATTTGAAACAACGATAATGACCGCGTTCGGCGAATATTTGGCGACCTGTTCCGTAACCTGGCCGACGATGTCGGAGTTTGTTTTAAGCAGATCGTCGCGGCTCATGCCCGGTTTACGCGGCAGACCGGCGGTGATAATGACCACGTCGGAATCAGCCGTTTCTTCGTAACCGTTTGTACCGACGAGCTTTACATCAAAACCGTCGATCGGCGCGGCCTGTGCCAGATCGAGGCATTTTCCCTGCGGCGTTCCCTCAACGATATCAACCAAAACAACATCCGCCAGCTCTTTGCTCGCGATCCAATGTGCAGCGGTCGCACCCACATTTCCGGCACCGACAACCGTAACTTTGTTTCTTCCAGCAGCCATTTTTATACCTTCCTTTTGAAATATTTATGTAAAATAAACTAGTATTCTGTCATAAACCGCCGGATTGGGCAAAAAGAGTGAACCGATGAAAACGCTATGGTAACCGCAATTAGCGATCAAAAATATACGCTCGAAGAATATTTCGAACTCGAGCGAACCTCAGAGGAACGCTACGAATATTGGGACGGCGAGGTGTGGGCGATGGCCGGGGCGAGCTCGAACCACGAGCGAATCGTCTCGAATGGAATATTTCATTTACGCACGTTACTCGGACGAGCTTGCACGGTCTTGGGTTCGAATATGAAAGTTTTCGTTCCGGAATTTCAACCCTATCGGTATCCGGATCTGACTGCACTTTGTGGAGAACCGATTATTGAGAAGATCGGCGGTATGGAGGCTCTGACGAATCCGCAGATGATCATCGAGATATTGTCGCCTTCGACGGAGGCATTTGACCGGCGTAAAAAGTTTACATCTTACAAATCGATCCCGAGTTTTACCGAATATCTGCTTATCGCGACCGACCAGCCCAGCATTACGCACTACAGCAGACAGGGCGACGATTGGGTACTTGCGGAGGGCGTAGGAATGGACGGAACACTGACGATTCCGACCTTCAATGTATCGCTGAGTCTCTCGGAGATCTACCTTGACGTTGAGTTTTCAGATTGCAAACCCGATCTTTTCCTTGTATAAAACGACTCTCAATAAATTAGTAGGAAAAAGCCCGATGCGCTCTCCCCTTCGCATCGGGCTCTTTCGAAATGGCCGGCGGCTTTCACCGTGGCCAAACTTGTTATAAATTTTCAATAATCGAGAACAGGCAAGACGACCTCTTTTTTCAGCTCGATCTCAAATTCCTCGTCTTTGCGTATTCGAACCTCTTTTCCCTTTCGCAAAAGTGCGATCCCGGTACCTATTCCGGCTCCGATCCCGGCACCGATCAGAGTTCCAACTCCTGATCTGCTTGCGCCTCCGATGCCAGCTCCCGCGGCTGTTCCGCCGACGATGCTGAGTGCCGTAAATGCCTGCGAAGAATCTGCCGAAAGCTTATTGATCAAAACGCCATCGATATTTCGCCTGGTTTCGGTCGACAGTTTTAACCATTCGAAAACAACGTCGAGCTTGCCGCCCTTGCCGCCGCCGGCGGCTCTAGAAACGCTGGCGACTCTGCCCTCGACGATCGAACCAGCCGGAAGCACGACCACATCGCGAACCGTCACCGGCCGCACGACGATAGCCGTGAACGTGTCGTTAACGCTCGAAACTTTCGAATTGATCTCAGCATCGAGCTTTAACCTTATCTGCGTTCCAACCGGCAGTCGATATATCGAATCGGACTGTGCCGCGACCATCAAGAAATTTGCAAATATCAAAACCGACAGGATCGCTGTCTTACCCACAAATGCGAAGACTTTCATTACCGACCTCCGTCTTCGCGAGCGTCGTTTCCCCGCTCACGAAGTAGAACTGCAATGGCCGTGCCACCGCTAAACCTTAATTACAAAAATAAAAAATGCCCTGATTTCAAGGCATTTTATCTCGAATTAGTTTAGAAAGTCGAGCATTGCGAGACCGTTTGGTTCATTGGATGCACGAAATGGGCCGCGTTTCCCGATCATCGCAGGATCGGATGCCCGCCACCCTGACTGTGGTCGGCGGTCTGGTTATACCGCTGACGGTCGTTGTGATAGAGGACGAGGTGCTCGCCTTCGTATCGAACGACGTCGGAGATGCGTTCGAAATTCTTCGTGTGTTCAGCGATCATAAAGGCACACGGATTCAGGGCGACAACGATGCCCGCTGCGTAAATGTAGCCGCCTTTGTCATACACGGTTCCGGCATATTGAGCAGAAGGTATCGCAATATCCGGCGAATATTGGCCCGACGCGTCCTTTTGCCGGTCGGCCTTTCCTATGTAGATCGAGTAGTCGGAATAGTTTAGCCGATTGCGAAACCTATTCTTGCGGGCGACGGCGAAAAGGTCGGTCAAACCATTATCGACGGCCGCCAGCACTGCTTTCGACGGACGATTCACCGAATAGACCGTCGCCCCAAGCGGCGTGCGGCTCGTAATGCCGAACGAATCGCCCGAAATACGTTCGGCCTCGTTACGCACAGTCCTATTTTGCGCGTCCGCAACCTGAGCGAACCCGACCGCCATCAACAGAACTGAGAATCCGAAGGAAAAGAGTTTTTTCACTTTCATATACTGCACCTCGCCGATGCTTACCGCAACTATGATGCCACGCGTGAATATTCGACGTGAAAAACAAAAAGGACCCTCGCGAGAGAGCCCTTTTAGTATAGTTTACAAGGTGGTACTGGGGACGGGAATCGAACCCGTACGCCCCTAAAGGCACAGGATTTTAAGTCCTGGGCGTCTACCAATTCCGCCACCCCAGCACGCTCTGAAAGGTTATCATTATTGACGGCGGACGGCAAAAA